>NZ_JYNH01000001.1 GCF_000960765.1 Desulfosporosinus sp. I2
GCGGGAAATACTATATTGGCAACGCTAATGTGGCTGCCCTAGTCTCTACCTTCGCACGTTACAAAGACAGCAAGGATTATGTCTTTTTTGTGGTTGATAGCCAGCATCGCAACTATAAATTAATTAAAAAAATCTCTACTTCTGGGGTCCGTGCAGCCTACGTCGGAGATTATGACCTCATCGATTACCCCATCACTTCTGATGACATCCTTTCTAGTGGTCCTTTGGCTTGGGATTCAGCTCTATCCACGATCAACATTGGTAAATTTCAATTGGGTTTTGCGTCCATTGGGATTTCTACTCACGCCTATTATGAAGCCCTTAATCATGCCTCAAATCGAGAATTATATGGTAAAAAGGTCACCGAATTTCCACATATTCAGAAAATCTTTACAGAATCCTATGCTCGACTGATCGCCATGAAACTGTATGCTCTTAGAAGTTTAGATTATTTCCGTTCTGCTTCTGATCAGGACAGACGCTATTTGCTTTTTAATCCCATTCAAAAAATGAAAGTAACAACCCAAGGGATGAAAATTATTGAAATGCTTCTCGATGCTATCGCTGCCAAAGGGTTTGAACAAGACACATATTTTGAGACCGCTATTCGAGATATTGGCATGATCCCCCGCTTAGAAGGGACAACTCATGTCAACATTGCCCTTGTCATCAAGTTCATTAATAATTACTTTTTTAATCCCGAAAAATTCCCAACAGTCCCCAAGCGGGATGAGCCAGCTGACGATAGTTATTTATTTCGTCAGAAAGCTGGAAAACTTGCCTCAGTCCGTTTCCCTGACTACCGCTTGGCCTATGAAGAAGTTTCGATCCCTAATGTAACTGTCTTCAAAGAACAAATTGAACTTTTCCGTTCCTTCTTAGAACAAGCCAGTCCAAACCCTGAACAACTTAAAAATATCGATTATATGCTTGCACTCGGTGAAATGTTTACCTTGATTGTATATGCCCAGTTAATTCTCGAAAATTCTAAAATCTATTCCATCTCTGCAGAGTTACTAGATGAGATTTTCAACTTCCTAGTTCGCGACTTCGCTCAATTCGCATTGACTCAACTTTCCAATTACGATAATTCTGATCAGCAAGAAGAATTCTTGAAATCTATGCTGAAAAGGCCAATCCTGAACCCTAGAACTGTGCAATCCCTTTGGGAGAATGAAGTGAAACCTCTTCAAAGAACCTATCAAAATACTTAAGCCCTTTATATTCCAGATTTTTAGATTTGATAATTTATGAAGAACCCCGACTTTTCGAAGTGGGGGTTCTTCATAAATTTAGAGTTCACTTAATGCTATCAAACCCTTTGGGATGGTTCTTGTGCCAATTCCAAGCAGATTGAATAATCTGCCCTAAACTATTAAATTGTGGCTTCCAGCCTAACTCCTCCTGTGCCTTTCTCGAGGAGGCCACCAAAATGGCAGGGTCCCCGCCGCGACGCAGGACTATTTGTAAAGGGATGGAATGTCCTGTGATTACCCTTGCCTTTTCGACAACCTCCCTTACTGAAAACCCTTCTCCATTGCCTAGGTTATAAACTGCACTTTCCCCAGTTTTCCTAAGTTTCTGTAAAGCAAGCCAATGTGCGTTAGCCAAATCTGTTACATGTATATAGTCTCGAATACACGTTCCATCGGCAGTTGGATAATCATCTCCAAAGACCGCTAGAACTTCTCTCTGGCCTGCGGCCACTTGCAAAATAATGGGGATTAAATGACTTTCCGGTCGATGATCTTCTCCAATATGCCCATCCACATGTGCGCCCGCAGCATTAAAGTAACGTAAAGCGACACTCTGCGTCCCATAGGCTTGCTCACACCATTTCAACATAGTTTCGATGGCGAGTTTAGTCTCACCATAGGGATTCGTTGGCACCTTACGATCCGTTTCTCTAATTGGAATACTTTCCGGCTCTCCGTAGGTTGCAGCCGTTGAAGAGAAGACAATTTTTTTAACCCCATATTTCACCATACAGACTAATAATCTTTGAGCTGTAATCAAATTATTATCATAATATTTAAGAGGTTCTTGAACACTCTCCCCAACTAAAGAATCTGCCGCGAAATGAATAACTGCCTCTATATCATGATTTGAGAAAACCTTTTCAAGTATCTCGGAATCCCGAATATCTCCTTGGTAAAAAGCCCCTGAGAGAACGGCATTACGATGCCCTTTTTGAAGATTGTCTAAGACAACGATTTCTTCACCCTTATCTATAAATTCTGCAACCGTATGACTTCCGATATAGCCGGCTCCCCCTGTAACCAAAACCGCCATCCTATTCCCCTCCTGAGTATTTCGAGCTCAATTGCGCCTCTTAATCGTTGACGATTGATTTAAACTATTTAATTCTTCTTAAATTGCTTTGTTTTTTGGTTCTTGATAAAGGATATACTTTATCAGCTTTGGTTTTTCGTTTCCTTTGTGCCGCGAGACGTTGATATTTTAACCCATAAGCAAACAATAATACAACTCCTAAGGCAATCGCAGACGTCACATAGCCCATATGCTTCAACCTTTCCGTCCCTATCTCCTTCAACTGTCTATACTTTTCAAATCTATCATACACCATTGCTCGTTAAAGTATCATCCCTATTCTAAAGATTAAATGCTGTATGCCGGAAATTTCTTTAGAAATTTAAGCACCCTAGGGAGTTTATCCCAAGAGTGCATGTTTTCTACTCGAACTGTATGGCAGCCCCCACAGTTCCCGGGCCAGTATGAACACCAATGACAGATCCAACCTGAGTAAACACAGTAGTCTGAAGTTGAAAGACATTTTCCAAAACTTCTTTTAAATAGATTCCAGCTTGTAGAGCGGCGCCATGCGCGACAGCCAAACGGATTGGTTTCCTTCCCTTTGTTAAATCCTGAAAGGCCTGGACCACACTATCTAAAGCCTTTTTCTGACTGTGAGCCTTTCCTGAATTGTGATACACTCCATCGTCCCCAACTCTAATAATGGGTTTAATATTTAAGAGTGACCCCATAAAACCTTGAACCTTTCCAATTCGACCACCTTTTTGCAAGTATTCCAACGTATTCAATGTAAAAAGAGTTTCTATGTTCTTTCTTGCCTTGCCAAGGTTATTCAGAATCCCAGTAATATCTTGACCCTCTTTAATATTCTTAGCTGCCTCCATGATCATTAAACCCGCACCTAAACTTATCGTTTTAGAATCAACAAGGTGGATCTTTTCTTTAAACTTCTCTTTGGCCAGATAAGCCGCATTAAATGTACCGCTAAGGGCCGATGAAATATGAACAGATATCACTTCATGATACTCTTCAAGCAACTTACTGTATAAACAACCGAACTCCTCGGGTGTCGGCTGTGACGTTTTTGGAAGCACTACATCCTCTTGTAGACGCCTGTAGAATTCTTCGCTGGTTAGTTTTTCATCAGAATATTCTTGTTCGCCAAACCTTACTTTCAAAGGGATTATATGAATATCACACTCTTTAATAATTTCTGCTGTTAAGTCAGCAGTACTGTCAGTTACTAGGGCAATTTTTTTCATATAAACCCTCCGTATTATACTTAATATTTGAGTTATTAACTATCCTCATACCGAAGTTACTAAGATATCTTAGTAACTTCGGTGTAAGACTTTGAAATCCTTTCGTTTACTAAAAATAATTTCATATACAGAAAGCTAGAAGTATTACTTCCAGCTTTTAAGGCTTTCTCTTTAATGAATAGGTTATCAAGTCAAACGCTCTTATAACGAGTACGAAGAGTTTGAGATATTTCTCGTAACAACGAAAACGAGTGGTTGACACTAGTTTTTCCATCCCCATTAATAAGGCAACAACGGGAAGGGGCTAACCAAGAACGGTCAAAGATTAAGTCATCATCCAATCCATGCTGATTAAGAAACTTCCATAATTCGCGCAGTCGAGCAGTTAGAGATTCCGCAGTCTCCAGACTTAATTCACTGGTTAAAGTCGGAATAATTCCCCAAGATATTATTTTGCCACGTCGCAGAAATTCTTTTACTTCATCTATATAACGCACGAAAATGTGGCCCCAAGTAAAAGCATCCACAGATAGGATATCAATATCCGCGTTTAGGAGAAAAGCCCAGTCAGGATTACCACATAAATGAACACCCTTAGGTCCCGGCAGTTTAGACAAGAAAGCTCGATATTCTACTTGGGCGACTTCAGACGTATAAGCACTTAACGAGTTAAAAATCATTTCTAAGCCTGGTTCATCCAACCAAACAAAGGGGTTCGGATGGATCTGTTTTAATTGATGATATTGCCAAATAATCTTATGCCCAAGAAAGTCGTAAAGAATCTCTCGGACAAAATCGTTATAAATCATGGGTTTCCGCTCTTCATCACATATTTTCAGCCCAAAACTAATGGGACCAACCGTTTGTCCGTGAACCATTTTATAGGGAGACAGGTCCTCCGCCAAAAATCCCCTAAACGCTGCAGACGATTCAACAGATAGGGCAAAGTGATCAGGGATATTGCTGGCCTCAAGATATTCATCAAGCTCCTCAGCAAAACGTGTTTGGGAGAAATGGAGACTTTGCTTTACTTCATCCACTATGATCCCAGGGAAATGCTCAGAAAATTGAGCATACATATCTTCCTTGAATCGAAAGCGCGGCAATTGGGGCCAAAAGGGAATATCTAAAGTTAGCGCCAGTTTCTGAGCCTCTGCTAAATCTGTATGCGGCAAGATACCCATGGCAGTTGTTAAAGCTTGACCTGGAAGCACTAATACTATACCCCCCTCCTCAGTCGTCAGAATAGTTTTATAATTCCTTGTCTTGAATTGTACCAAACCCTAATCTAACTTATCGTGACTAGAATCACATATGCATTCAAAACCTCTTGGAAACTATTCCTTAATCACAATAACCCTTAAAGCGCAACTTTCTTAGATGTTCCTCTAGAATAGCCTCTAAATCAATCCCATATTGCTCTTCCAGAACAAACATCATCGTGACAGCTGTCTGTGCAACATCAACTAATTCTCGGGCCACCATTTGCATGGCTTCTTCTTCTTCCAAGCATTGTTGTTCTCCACTCAGGCCCCTTAGTTTACCTATTGCCTGAGCTAACTCACCAGATTCCTCCATAATCTTCAGCGCTGTGCTTTCTAAGGAAGGACTTAAGCGGTTTAAACGAGGCAATGTCACCGTTTTAGAAACAAGCGGTTCTTTGTCAACTTTATTATTTGTAGTCATTTCTCCCACTACCTCTCGATTTCTCAAATCTATCAAACAATCTTGGTTTATTATAGCACCTGTAAGCAAATTTATTGATCCGGTAGCAACATCTTAAACGAAAGAAAAAGCTCCCCTACCTTAGTAAGGGAGCCACAATCTTAACCCGATTATACCTTATTTCTGCATTCCTAAAAAGACCTTTTCCGGGGTAATCGGCAAATGATTTTCTCTGACTCCCACTGCATTATAAATCGCATGAGAAATGGCAGGCGGTGGGGTATTTGCCACAACTTCCCCAATAGATTTTGCCCCGAAAGGGCCCGTGGGTTCATAGCTAACTTCAAACTCAATACGCACTTTGCCGACATCCTTACGCGTGGGAATTTTGTATTGCATAAAGGTATTGGTGGCCATCTTTCCTAGCTCATCATATCTTACTTGTTCATAGAGAGCCATCCCAATTCCTTGAGCGATTCCACCTTCGGCTTGAATCCGAGCGAGATTAGGATTAATCACAGTACCACAGTCTATGACTGCAACATAGTCAATTAAGTCTACTTTCCCTGTCTCTCGATCAACTTCCACCTCAGCAAAACCAGCAACATAAGGCGGAGGGGATACTTCACTACCATGGGTAGCATAGCCCACTAACTGGAGTTTCCCCGTGCCTAGAATGGTGAGTTCTGCTAGCTTAGCAAAGCTTATCTCTTGATCTCCGCTTAAGGTGCGTACCGCTAAACCATTTAATTCGACATCTTCTCGGGAAACCCCTAAAAACGCTGCACTCTGTGCCAGTATTTTACTTTTTAGCTCCTCGGCAGCCTTTACGACTGCAGTCCCTGCTACATAGGTTGTACTGGAAGCATAAGACCCCGGGTCATAGGGAGACGTATCCGTATCTCCTGCATTAACAATAATTATCTCCATGGGAATCTCTAAAATTTCTGCAGCCATTTGGCTGAGAATCGTATCGCAGCCAGTTCCCATATCTGTTGCCCCTGTGAGTAGCGTAAAGTTCCCATCATCATTTAAACGAATTTCAGCAGAGGCAGTCCCGATATTGGCAATCCCGGAGCCCTGCATGGTGATCGCCATACCTACCGCTCTCACTTTATTAGGACCAACTTCTCTCCGCGGGAATTTTTCGTCCCAGCCTATCAGCTCTTTTCCCCTAACAATACACTGATCTAAGGAAGTGCTACCCAGCATAACCCCCTGACCTGTAAGAAAGGTTTCTCCAACTTTGCTGATGTTTTTTAAACGAATTTCCGTTGGATCCAACTTTAAGCGTTCTGCTAATTTATTCACGATCGATTCCAGAGCGAACGTACCCTGAGTAGCTCCATATCCCCTAAAAGCCCCTGCCGGCATTTTGTTTGTATACACAGCATGCCCATCAAACCGTACGGCTCTCGTTTTATTGTAAAGAGGAAGAGTGTAATGGCCTACACAGCCTAAAACAGTCGGGGCATGCTCTCCATACGCACCAGTATCCGATAAAACCTGCATATCGATTGCTCTAATAATTCCATCTTGGTCAGCGCCTAATTTAACCCTTAATCTCATGGCATGACGGCTTGTCGTACAGGTAAAGGTTTCTTTCCGGTCATAAATAATCAACGCAGGTTTTCCCGTCTTTAAGGTTACGAGCGCAGCAAAAACATCCCCAGCCCCGGTTTGCTTTCCACCAAATCCACCACCGATTCTAGGCTTGATTACCCTAATCTTGCTCGCGGGAATTTGCAAAGCTCGGGCTAATTGTCTTCTAATATGAAAGGGAACCTGTGTAGAACTAACCACGATCAGCCTTCCCGTATGATCCAAATAACTAAAGGCCCGATAGGTTTCCATCATGGTATGCGCTTGAGCTTGTGGATAATAGACATCTTCTACCACTACGGCACATCGTTTTAATTCTTCCTCAACGTCACCGACTTCTTCATGATAGGAAGACGCAATATTTTTTTCCTTATTCAGTCCAATCTCAAAGTTACAGCTCAAGTCCTCTTCAGGATGAACGATCGACGAATGCCCTATAGCCTGCTCAAAATCTAAAACAGGCTCCATCACCTCATACTCAACCTTAATCCTTTTCATCGCTAGTTGCGCTGTTTTTTCATCCACCGCTGCTATGATAGCTACTTCATCCCCTACATAGCGAACGATCTGATCAAGGATTAAGCGATCATAGGGCGAAGGTTCAGGATAAGATTGACCTGCCAGGGTAAATCGCACGTTCGGAACATCTTTATAAGTGAGGATACATTCCACACCTTCCAAGGACTCTGCTTTAGAAAGGTCAATTGATCTAATCTTGGCATAAGCGTGTGGGCTTCTTAGAATTTTCACCACTAAAGCATTATCCATTGCTAAATCCTCAGTATACACGGGTTTTCCTGTAGCGATCGCCATTCCATCAATTTTACGAATACTATGACCAACACTCTTCATCCTAAGCCACCCCCAGAAAGGTCTTTATCGCTCTAAGCTGTCCCATGTAACCCGTACAGCGGCACAAATTGCCCGTTAAATAGTGAATAATTTCTTCCTCGCTAGGATTGACCAGCTCATTTTTCATAGCCAAGACACTCATGATAAAACCAGGACTGCAAAAGCCACATTGTTCTGCCCCTTCTGCGCTGAGTATTTGAGCAAATTCCTCTGCTTCCTTGGGAAGTCCTTCTATGGTTGTGATTTTCTTACCGTGAGCCTGTAAAGAAAGAATCGAACAGGAAAGCCTTGATTTACCATCAATCCAGACAGTACAAAGTCCACAGCAGCTTGTATCGCAAGCTGTTTTAATACTCAAAAATCCATGAGATCTCAGGGTATCCGCTAAAAGCTCATCGAACGCGACTTCCCATTTGACCGCTTTTTCATTAATCGTTAGTTCGATTTGCATGGCAATACCTCCATTATTCCTCGTTTGACAAGCGCTTTGCAGAGGGCCTTCCGATAAGTTGCAGTCCCCCTTTGATTTGTTCCAAACGATAACTCTTCTGATGCCTTCTGTGCTATTTCTTCAATTTCTTCTAGGGTTAGAACTTCCTGAGATAACATCGCAGAAGCACTTACAGCAATCGCGGCTTTACTCGGCCTAGCGCCTACTGCAATCGTCCAGTGATTATCAAGCTTAGAGACTGCCACATTTAAGACCGAATAATCGCTAGCGGAGCTTCTAAAACTTAGGTAAATTGCTTGACGCAAAGTTTTTTTAATCCATAATCTAACGAGGATGTCCTTTGCCTTGGGCATAGTTAGAAAATCAGCCAAAGGCATTCTTCCAGCCTTAAACAACTCAACCTCCGTGTCCAAGCACAACAACGCCGTAATCAAATCAGAAAATCCGTACTTAGAATAAACCGAAGCACCCACAGTAACTCCATTTCTAAATTGCACTCCGATAATGTCACGAACGGATTGAGGAAGCACCCCATTATAATACTCTTTTAACAGGGGATGAGTCTCAAGTTCTCTCAAGCTTGTCATAGCCCCGATCTCAATAAAATTATCTCTCTCCTGAATATAACTAAGCTTTAGATTCGTAAGATCTACTCCAGTATTAATTCGTTTTTTGCCCATTTTCAGAAAAGCACAGCCTCCAAGAATGGTATTATTTCGTTTATCAGATAGGATCTGATAAGCTTCGTCGAGGTTATTTGGTTGAACCAAATCGATTATTGTAAACACGCCTACCCCTCCTTACATGGTCCAAAATAGTTACTGCAGAAAAAACAAACCCAAGCGAACAGCTTTCAACTCAAATTGGTGAGAGAAATCTGTCCGCTTGGGAACTGACCCTGCGGCTTAATCCAAAAACAAAGTTAGACTTCCTAAACAAGTCTTTGGATCTGTACAATATAGCTTACGCCCAGTACATCTTTCGCTCATAGTCGGACCATTTACGGCAGTCCGGTAGAAACTTGCAGACCATATCTCTGCTACTATATGAACACTATTTATTTGTTGGCCTAGAACTTATTCTACAAGAAACTTAATCATAGGTCAACAATTTTTCCGAACATTAAACAAGCATCTTTTAGCATCGTTCGATCTTTAAGCTTTTCTCCACCCATATTCTCCAATTCGTTCAGCATGGCAAGCACACTTAGCAATAGACCCCCCAAAAAAATCATCCTATATCTTCAATATCGGCAATATTTAAAACAGTTCTTTGAAGTTGTTTTAATCTGACTTTGGGTATACTTTGCAAATACTTATCTAAATATCGCTGCAATCGAATTTCCGCTTCTGAAAAATCAATTGCCTCTATTTCTCGGTGGTATGGGTGTCGCTTAACTAAAACAGCAATTTCAACATCCTCAAGCATATTGAAAACAATTAATGCTTCAGTCTCACTCAATTCAGCATCCATAATTACATCTTCCATATCGGCAAGTGTTTTTATATACTCTTTGATGATTTGAACCTTATCATCAATATATCTGCAAGCTAGCACCTCATTGACAATATTTCGATATGTCTCATCATCCATTTTTTCGCCCATAGAATAATTGATAACTTGATTTACAATACGGCTGAACCGTGGCACAAGTATTGTTTGTAATGTATCGGTGTTTATTGCAGAGTAAATTCTTGAAGCAAATTCCGGCAAACTTGCATAGATATAGGTCTTCAAGGATGTGCTTGTAATAGCTTAAACTCTTAATTACCGTGTCCGCATTTTTGCTGTAAAAGACCGTGAATTGCTTCTTGGGTTTCATTTTTTAAGGTACTTCTAATTTTCTTAATATCTGACAGTGCAAGACTTAAAGACAATATATCTGTATTTAATACCGTACATCCTAAAGCATTTTGAAGCACTTGTCCAAAGACATTGACTAGTAAATCTTTGTAGGTTTCATCGTATCCGCACATCACCTCATCGATGATATTGGCATCAAACTTTGAACAAAATAGGTTTTCCATGTACAAGTTCTGCAAATACAGAGTTATATATTCCACACCAGCCGAGTCGGTTACTGGATTCATTAATTGATAGTCGATAGATGCCGAAGTTTCATGTGCTTCATAGTCCGGATTGTATTGTTTAAAAAAACTCCTTATACCTTCTTCGATTGTAGCATTATAGGTGTAATTTGGAGTTTGAATTTTCGTTTGGCAGACCAGCTGAAATAAGTGCTTAGCAACATTCAGCTTTGTATTGATAATTTTGCGACCTTGCTGATAAAGTTTTGAAATAGATTCTTCCTTCACACTATCGAGTGCAGATAATATATCGGGCAACGATTTTAGATATACACCAACTGTATATAAGTTCGATGCCATAATAGTTTGTGCCACCTCAACCCTAATAGAGCTACTCTCGCCTTTATTATAGCCTTCAGCTTTTTCAGCTAAAAGCTGAAGACATTGCATTTGAATGCCTTCCATCTCCAAATCACTTAACAATGCTTGCCTATATGCTTCTTCTAAAAGTGACTGAAAATAAAATTCCCCACTTAGCAGTTCCTTTTTTATTTTTGAATACTTTTCAATATTCACCCGTCCTCACCCTCCAGCTCTTCATTGTCGATTTCTTCGTATGCACGATCATAACCACACCTTATTCCGAAAGCCATTTTCTCAAGCTCGCGCCATTTAAGCATGTCTAGCGAACCTTGGCACTTTCCGTCAAAACAACTTTTCATAAACTTTATTAACTCATCGTCACTCATCAGATCAAGCGTTTCATTTTTATAATAGTAAAATATTTCTATAAGCTCATGGATAGTTTCAGCATAATTGTACTGTGAAATATATGGTGAGTTACAAAACGTTTTGATTATCTTATCGATTACACCACCACCAAATTCTATTCTTCCGGTATTCTTTAGGGTATAGGAGCGGGTTTCAACAAGTTCAATTGCCTGCTGCTCGGTCAATGTCAGCACGTATTGTTCAGTTATTTTGTTGCACAGTATTATCTCTGAAACAGCTTGTTTTTGCAGAAGAGAACCGGAAAATAGCATTAAATCGATTGACATTAAGTTCACCTCTCAAAAATGATTTAAAAAATAGATAAAAAGATAGATTTCCCTATTGACAACACTCTAAATACGTGGTATTGTATAAGTGAGTATTAGTTATATTTATGATTATTTCTTGAGCATTTTTCATAATATCATATTTTCTACGATAATTCAATAACTACCTATATAGAATAATATGAGAGGGGTACTTTTTGGCTCCCCTCTCATATTATTCTATTGTTTTTTCTGACTATCGGTAATAAACAAGGCTGCAAGTTAATTCTTACAGCCTGTTTCTTGAACAAAAGTCCCCATATTTAGCGTTTTTAGTATTAGATATTTTAAGTTCCTTTAGGCCGAATGATAAATCCCTTTAAACTCATTGATCGCAGCGTCTATATTAGCTGGATATCCCATCTCTTGAAGAGTCTCTCCAACGATTTGGAGTGCCTTGACAAACATTTCTTCAGTGGCATTACCCATATGCCCAATCCGAAATGCCTTCCCAGTTAAAGTAGCTAAAGCTCCTGCAACGATGACGCCTTTCGAAGCTAACTTCGCTCGGAACTCCGCATCGTTTAATCCTTCAGGATAGATTATGCAGCTCAAGGTTGGAGCAGCGACCGCTTCTTCTGCCAAGGGCTTCATACCATAGACTGTTAGACCAGCTCTCATGGCACGTCCGAGAGCATAATGGCGACGATAACGTTTCTCCAGACCCTCGGCCATGACCAATTCCATGCCTTTATTAAAGGCAAAAATCATGTTAACCGGAGGGGTAGCAAAGTATTTTACAGGCTCATTCATGACTGGAAGCCAATTCTTAATATCTGTGTAGTACCCCATAACCGAAGGCATCGCTTCACGTGCGGCTAAAGCCTTTGGCCCAAATGCTACAATTCCAAGTCCCGGCGGCACCCCAATCGCTTTTTGGGATCCCGTTAGCACAACATCGATAGTGTAATCTGGGTGTCCGTATGTCTTCTGCATATCCTCTTCCATGGCAGCAGAAGCACACACTCCATCAAGTATGAAAAGTGCCCCTGCCTTTTTAACAACCGGAACCAATTCTTCAACATTTGCCATTACTCCAGTTGATGTGTCAACATGAGTTACAGTAACTGCCTTGAAACCACCCTCAGCCAATTTTTCTTCCACCGTTTGCTTGCTGATCTGCTGGCCCCACTTCGCTTGAAGGGTTTCTACTTGTATTCCAAAGACTTTTGCCAGAGGGATAAAGCGATCCCCAAAATAGCCATGGCTTACAACTAGCAGCTTTTCTCCCGGAGCAACAGTATTGATTATTGCCATTTCCATGGCTAGGGTCCCCGAACCCGCAATAACAAAAACCTCTCCATCCGTGTTGTACATTTGCTTACATAACTCTATACTGTTCTTGAAAATCTTCGCAAATCTGGGATCCGTGTGACCCATTGTTTCACTAGATAAAGCATCATATATTTCGTCTACAACTGGTGTAGGCCCTGGAACTAGTAGCATTTCTTGATTACGCAAAGTGTTCTTCCCCCTTGTTATTTATAAAGCATTTTTGAAATTTCTTTAATGATTAACTCATAATTTTAGTTCTCAATGAATTCACAAGACTAAGTCTGAGCTGGACTTCTCTGATGTCCTCCCTTCGCTATTACACTGTATGTACTAGAATTATTCCCAAGCATTTGCTTATTAAACAGAACCCTAGATTTTGAGTACAACAAGGAAAACCCAAGCGAACTGTTTCTACTCAGGTGGAGTGAGAGAAACCTGTCAGCTTGGGCTTGTGGATCGCATTTTACCCAACATTATAATCCAAATACAGCTATTCACTTCATGATAAGTCAATCCGTATTTGGACCCGTTGCCCTAGGTACACTTTCGCTCATAGTCGGACCATTTACGGCAGCCCGGTAGAAACTTGCAGACCTTATCTCTGCTACTATATGAACTAATATTCACTTGTCTCAATCTATTTTACAAGAAATCTAGACTTAGGTCAATATTTCTCGAACGTTTACTTAGGTAATTAAGAAAACGTTCGAAAATTCAGGTTTTGTTCGTATTTATTAAGTCGTGTAATATTTCCAATCCAGTAATAATTTTGTCCATTTCCTCTTCACTGGCGTTCCTAAGGGTGTCGGTCATGAATTTGTTGATTAGCTCGTGAATGGCATTGTTTTTTTGCCATTCTGGTGATAATGAGAGTTGTACAATTCTTCGATTGTTTTCAGGAATTTCCCTTATGACTATGCCCTGTCCGACCAAACGATCCACAATTCCGGACACAGTACTTTTAGATAGACCTAAGCTGTCACTTATCTCATTCAAGGTTGACTCAGGATGCTTATGCAGACCCATAATCAAGCCAATTTGTGGTCCAGTTAACCCAAATTGCCTAGATTTTTTATAGAGTTGATCCCGATATATCTTGTGAATGGATTTAAATAGAAATATCACCCTTTCCGAAGGATTACTCCATGGCTGTTGCAGCTCGGGCTTCTGTTCCATTCACTCCGGCCCCCTTCGCAAGACTTGGATCATTTTCCGTGTTTTTAGTTTTCTTACTACTTTTCATTAATAGAACCAAAATAATTGCCACAAAAATTGCCGGTACTGTCAACGCAACAGCATAGTTCATAGCATCTAAATAAGCCTGACCATAAAGTATCTTTCCCAAAGTCGAAAATGCAGACCCTTGAGCGTTCCCTTGAGATAATCCAGATTTCATAAAGACCGCTTGCAAAACTTTAGCGAGATAGTTTGAAGTCTGGTTAAATGGGGTTATCTGCTCGGTTAGTCTAGTATAGTTTAAACTAGATTTATTAGATATGATAGTGGTCATAAACGTAATAGCCACGGCGCCCATGATATTGCGAACTGTAGTTTGGAGAGCCGTTGCCTTCCCATACAGATGTCTCGGCACAGCGTTCATCGCAGCTGTATTAACTGGCATCATGGCAAGCCCAAGTCCGATCCCCCTTAGACAAGCTATCAAGGTAATAGTTATTGCCGGCGTATCCAAATTAAATTGAGACATTTTATAGGTCGCATAGGCCAAGACTATGAGGCCAGGAACGGTCACGATCTTTGCTCCTAGTTTGTCAAAAATAGCCCCACTGATGGGCATCATTAAGCCGGAAGCAATGGCCGACGGAAAAAGAATTAAACCTGTTTCCATAGCGGTATATCCTCTTAAATTTTGCAAAAACAGAGGGAGTACATAGATTCCACCCATCATAGCCAGAGTAGTTATCCCTGTAATAAATTGACTTAGGGTAAAATTATATATTTTAAATACCCGTAAATCTAGTAAAGGATCAGGATGCATCAATTCATTAACTATAAATATCAAGAGACTAAAACAACCAAATGCCAGTAAAAGCGGAAATTTTACATCTGTCCAATCAATAGTATTGCCTTCACCTAGGACATATAACAAGCTGACGATTCCTGCAATGGAAGAAAAGAACCCAATGTAGTCAAAATTCCCTTTAAATGGCTTCATGGGTGCATCCTTCAATAAAATGCTCGCAAAAATTACCCCAAAGATTCCAATCGGTACATTAACATAAAAAATAAAACGCCAATCCATGTATTGAATGATATATCCCCCTAAGGTTGGTCCTATGGCTGGCGCAGCCATAGCCGAGATCCCCCAGAATCCCAAGGCCTTACCACGTTCACTCACTGAAAACACTTGCATAATATAGGTCATACCCACGGGCATGATCGCACCGCCACCTACAGCCTGGATAACTCGGAAAACAACCATAGCATTATTACTCCAAGCAAAGCCACATAGGAATGACCCTACAGTAAAAAAGCTCAAGGCAAAGATGAATAGTTTTTTAACTCCAAATGTATCACTTAAAAACCCTGTAATAGGTACGACTGCACCCATCGTTAGAGTGTAACCAGTCAGAATCCACTTTACTGCATCCAAATCTGATCCAAAAACATTCATCATTTTAGGAATTGCGATATTAACGATACTGCTGTCCAGCATTACCATAAACGTCCCTATGACAACAACAAACAAGGCAGCCCACTTATAAGAACCGTCACCCGAACCTTCCTGATGGTCATGTTCTGCCATACCTACTTCACCTCATCACTTAATGTGAATATTGACAACAGCATTCGTACCGGGAAGTAAGGTATTATCGCTTTTATCAAATTCAATCTTTATAGGTATTTTCTGAATAACTTTAGTAAACGTACCACTCGTTGAAGAAGGGAGAAGGGCAAACGTCGAATTAGAGGCCTGACCGACATACTTAACTCGACCGGTAAACTTTTTATTAGAAAACTGGTCGATCGTAATATCCACCTTTTGACCCTGCTTAATGTTTCCTAGTTTTGTTTCTTCAATATTCGCAGTAATATACAATTTATTAGGATCTATCATCATCGCGATAGTTTGTCCTGGAGAAATAACTTCTCCAACGGTTCCTTGCTTTTTAATTATAATTCCGTTAATCGGTGCCCTAAAAACAGATTGATCAATGTTAGTTTCCTGAGCACTACTGATGCCCTGGCGACCGAGAATTTGGTCCTTAACTACGGCATCTCCCTCTTCCACATTGATTTCCAGAAGTTTTCCGGTAATTTGTGGACTTACGCTAACAATGTCCCCCATTACTTTAGCGTCCTCTGTTGAAACGTAATACGCATTTTTATACCAGTAATATAATCCGATACTGGCAAACGCAATGAGCATAAGGGCTATGATTAAATAAATAATCTTTTTGCGCTTTTCATTCATTTTCCTTCACCTGTCCTTACTTTTTAAGACCGATTTCTGTTAGCATTCCGGGTTTTAGGACTAAATCAGGGTTATTCACTGTAATTTTCACCAAAACACTTTTACTGCGAGAGTCAATGACAGGATCTATGAAAGAAACTTTTCCTGAAAACTCTTTATCGGGGATTTCTGTAACCTTTACGACAACTTCCTGACCAACTTTTACACTTTCCATAAATCCGACAGGCAGAGAAGCTTTAATGTATAATGAATCAACATTGATAACTGTTAGCAAAACAACTCCTGGCGAAGCCAATTCACCGACATTGATATTTATTGCACTTACTGTTCCAGAGACAGGAGATACTATTGTTCCATAGGCAAGTTGAGTCTTAGCCAAGTCTAACGCCGCTTGGGCTTGATTAACTTGTGCTTGCAAGACATTCAAAGCTTCCTTTGTTTCCCCTTTAGTCAACATATCCAGCTGATCTTGCGCTGAGTTATACTGAGCTTCAGCAGCAGACAATTGTGTTTGAGCCGTTTCCAGTTGTGCCTGCGATATTATCTTAGCATTAGCAAGCTGTTGATTCCGATCAAAGTTATTTTTTGCATTTGTATAAGCAGTTTTGGTGCTGTCTAACAGAGTCTGAGCTTGAGCTATCTGTTCAGGTCGAGCCCCGGACTGCATTTTGACTAGATTCGCTTGAGCGGTACTTACCCCCGCTTGGGCCTGGGCTACTTGAGCTTCAATATCTTTGACGTCAAGTGAAATAAGCTTATCTCCTTTTTTCACGACAGAGCCTACGTCCACTGAGATATCTGAAATTTTCGCCGAAATCTTTGTTGTGATCCCAGCTTTTTCGTTAGCATCGATGATCCCCGCCATCACAAAAACTGGCTTACTTGCCTGAACATCAGTGCCAGCTTGCATATCTTTTTGTTCCGTAGCACTGCATCCTGTAAGCACAACAACCATTGCTAAAATAATCAATAAAACTCTTTTCATACCAATCCCCTTTCTCTTTGTACAGCAACAGTTCGTATGCGTACTATTATTAGACTTAGTCTAATGTACCTCGAGATATAAACTCTGTCAATACCTAAATTGCGACTGCGTTTTTATAAGTTCCCCTGACCATGATTGAATTCAAGAATGTTCTAGATTAAGGTAAAGTCTAGACCGAAAGATTCTGAATAAAAGGATCTCCAGCTATCTTAAGTGGAGATCCTTTCTAAGCTTCAATATTTATTGAAATCCCTGTGGTCTGGGAACCAGACAAATTGTGCATTCCATATAATGGTAATAGGAGCAGTTGGAACATTTAACCGGACAACAAATTTCTTATATAGGAGTGATAATTATGGACGGATGGTCTCGAAGACATCATAGACGGTTTTGGCGTCGTCATCCTGGAGTAATCATTATCGTCCCTCATTGGGGACATCGTTGGTGGTAACATCTTCCGGCATATGCACAGCATCTGCGCTTTAAGCGCAGATGCTACTCATCCTAACAATTAGTTAATTGGGTTCCAGTATCACTCGCCCCATTTCTATTATTCAACAATTTGCCGATAGGCAATATATGAATAACTAATCGGGACTATTGATATCACGGCAATAATAATAATGAACCCAATTCCCGTAAACTTTGTTCCCGTAAAGGCCAGTAATATATTGATAATACCGCCCAAGGCCCATAATGGGGCAGCCAATCTGTGGGTTTTTACTTATCTTTTGCATCTTCTATTCCTCCTTCGTTAACATGAGTTGCGTTAAAAAACCATTTAACCACCTCTTGAAATACTGTCGTATTCAGCGAATAATAGATGTTTTGTCCCTTTCGATTATCCGTCACCAACAAAGCTTGCTTCAAGGCATTGAGATGGTGAGAAATACTCGGCTTCGTCATATCAAATTGGCTTTTTTAAAACCAAAAGATATATACTTCTTAAAAAAAATGTTCACCAACACGCTTTCCCTTAAAACTGAAGACTGTTTTTTGTCATCTATTTAGGATTGGATGACGAACAACTTAATATGTAACTCTGCATCGTGGTATAGTTTGTCTCTGCTTCATCCTCATCAGTAAACCACTCTGTTCCCTGTTCTAGAGACTTACTATTATAGGTATGAATCAAACCACCCGCAAGAACCCCCTTGCCCCAAGCTACAAAATACTGAGCTGGGGAGTTAACGGGATTTACTCCGGAACCAAAGTAAATAGGGGTCCCGTTTATTTCCGTGCTTTCAAAGATATTGGCTTTAGTCATTCCACAAGGATTATCCATTACAGCTCTTCTCCCTCCGTACCATTTCTATCTAGAAAGCTATTGTTATAGGGCTGACTCTAAGTTATAACAATCCCGCTTGGAGTAACCCAAGTTGTTCCCGTATGTTAATACTTACCCGTATGTTAATACTTACATAAAGAAAACAAATAGTCTATAATAACTATGTAATATTAAGTCCAAAATTCGCAATGGAACAAGTCGGACTTGTCCTTGCATGTCCTAAAGGGGGAGATCGATGTATACTCAGGCTTATTCACCTGAACAATCTGCTTTTGGCAAACTTGAAAATGGTCGAGATGTGCTTATTCTCTATGTCAAAGAATTTGAGGGTCAAGTCAGGACTGTCAATCAGTCCGGTCTTTCTGGATATACTTATCATTGGTTTGCAACGGAACTTAAGGATGCATATGTCCTCCAAGTAACTTGGGAAAATGAAGTTCACATTGCTATTCGTTTCAACACTCAACACTTTGGCCTTATTGACCAATTACTTCAACCTAAGGATGTTATCCTTACAACGACCCCCCTATCCCTTCTCATGGAAAAGGCCCAGACAAACCAGTATAACTTTATTGAATTTAACGATGTGCTTACCTTTAGTAATTTATCGTTTGAAGTACCCAATTGCGAAAATTAGAGTTAATTGTAAGAATTTCTCATAGACGAATGAATTTGCTTGCAATTTCATTCGTCTATCGTATAATAATTAAAGAGTTGGCAACGAGGCCTACCTGATTTTCAGGTAGGCTATTTTTAATTTGAGGTGAATCTATATGGCAGACGAAAACCTAGTTATTGATACTTCCATCCTACTTAGCGAACTTAAAAATGCGAACCAAGAAATGGGTCAAGTCATCGAATCCATCCGACAAATAGCTCAGCACACAAACCTTCTATCTCTTAATTCAGCCATTGAAGCAGCCAGAGCTGGTGAAGCGGGTCGTGGCTTTAGCGTCGTAGCGGATGAAATCAAAAAACTCGCCACACGCAGCTTAGCTTCAACTAAAGAAAGTACAAAGATTATCGAAAATATTCAAAGCAAAGCCAACGAAGTAATGGCTGTGCGAATGGCCGATGTGGCCTATGATACGATCGATAAGATTGATCGGAACCTTTTTGAACGCAATTGTGATGCCCAAGCATGGGCTGGTTTTGATAAAGTTAAGAATTGCTTTTGCACATCCGCTTCAGATCGTTCTTCCATAGCTAATGCATTATTAAAGAAGCTTGTCGATATTTATGAAGTCTATCTTGACCTCTATGTTCTGGATCCTGCAGGAACAATCGTTGCGGCTGGTGTTCATTACGAACTCATGGGTCAGAACATGGCTGATAAAGATTGGTTTAAAGCTGCTAAGGCAGAAAACACAATATCGGTCAGTGACCTTTACTATTCAACGGTTGGTAAGTCTCATACCGTGGCCTATACCTGCCCAATCCGTAGTGATGAAGGGCAAATATTGGGGTATTTCTCTACTCGATTCAACTGGAACTATATCTATGACATTATCGATTCCGCTCGTATAGGGAAGAATGGAGATATATTCATTATTAACAACGCCGGATACGTCATTGCCTGCCGGAGCCGCAAAGGTATTCTTACTGATAATTTAAAGCACCTTAAGGCTGCTCAACTGGCGATTAATGGGGAAACCTACGGTTACCTTTTTGAAAAGGATACAATAGGCTCTAAAATTTACGGTTACGCCCATACTCGAGGCTACAACGCCTATCAAGGGAAAAATTGGTCTGCCCTCGTAAGCGAAGCCCTTTAAATTAGTACGGGAATTTGGCTGGCGCAAACCTTCCTTCGGCAAGGATAGCCTCCCTATAAATTCTAAGCTTAAGCGTTTGATTGCAGACGCCTTTTGACGCTAGGATAACGATCTAGGTCAGTATGGGGAAGAAATTTACTGCCACTGAACTTGTCCATGAAGGCGGAATTAGCATTTAGCTCGAAATAAGTCACCTTGCCTGCTATCGCTTCCGCTTCAAGTCGCTTACTGCGAGATAGAAGCACTTGGCGAGCAGCTTCGCCTGAACTATTGCCCAGGCGTACGATCGCCGAACGTGGAAGATCAGGGTAGAGACCTATTGTAACAGCTGACTCGATCGGTAAATACTGACCAAATGCCCCAGCTGCATAGAAATGGCTAATCTCTTGCCAAGCACAGCCGACGTTTTCCATCAATAGATCCGTAGCCGAGTTGACTGCCCCTTTAGTAGCCATGAAATTATTAATATCGACCTGCGAAACAACAATGTCTTCCCCGGAAGCCGCTTCATGGGCAGGGACTACAACAAACTCCTGAAGTCCGTTCTGAAAACGGGCATTTCGATTAATAAAACCGCTGAGGAAAAGCTCGGCAAGTGTGTCCACCAAGCCCGAGCCGCAAATACCTCGGGCAGGGAGATTACCAACGGTCGAATAGCTTATCCAACCCGTCTTTGGATCTATGGCAACATGGTCTACCGCTCCGGGTTCTGCTCGCATACCATAGGTTGTGACTCCGCCTTCTAGCGCTGGTCCTGCTGCACCCGCACAGGCGACTAGCCATTCTTCATTCCCTAACACGATTTCCCCATTCGTTCCGATATCAACAAAAAGGGAAATATCAGACTGTTGGTGCATACCACTAACTAAGATTCCCCCTATGACGTCTCCACCCAGATAACTCCCTATACTCGGTAAGCAATAAACTGGAGCCAAGGGGTGAATCTCAAGTCCTATTTCTTTTGCCGAAATAAAACCCGGATTGTTTACGATAGGAGTATAGGGAGCACGGCAAATCGAAGCAGGATCAAGCCCTAGCAAAAGATGAATCATCGTTGTATTCGCTCCAATAGCTGCAGCAGTAATCTTACCCGTTTCAATAGGCAGTGGATAAAGACTTTTAATCAAACGATTTAAGGTATTTAAAACTGCAGCTTGCAATCTTGCTAAGCCACCAAGTTCTCCAGAATGGCGAATGCGGGTCAAGATATCCTCACCCATGACTATTTGGTCATTATAATCAGCGGCATGCCTTAGAACTGTACCTTCACAGAGATCAATTAAGTACACAACCACGGTTGTAGTTCCTATGTCGATGGCCAACCCGAAATGTTCTCGGGTAGTATCGCCTGGTTCTATATCGATTACGGTCCAGCCTTGTCCGTTGTCCGCTAAAGTGGCTGTGAGCTGCCACTTGGCGCTTCGGCATATAACGGGAATCCTAGGCATAAGTGCCAGAGGTACATTAACACAGCCGTAGCTGCGCTCCAGCATCTGACGAACTTGGTCCACATCCGCTCGGTTATCCAGTGAACTTGGTGGGTTCAGAGACAAGTAAACTTTTCTAGTTAATGGCTTAAGGTTAATGAGAGGAGATTGAACTTGCTCCGCAAGGATTACGGGTTTTTGATGGTTTGACATAGCGTACCTTCTTTATCTTATTCTTCATTGTGATTCCCACTTCAATTAATCCAACTGAAACTCATGACAAACTTCAAAAAAGTCTTTCCGCCCTTGATAATAGCTTTTCTCTTTAAAAGTTAATCGATTATTTCGATCAATTAATAGGACCGTGGACGACCTCGTTCCATAATCAGTTCCTCCGATAAAGATTGAGGATAGTAGTTTCTCGAGCTCATAACTAATCCCTGTCATCGGCAGTTCGTGATCCTGAGCTTTTTTCTCATCTGCCAAGATTTCAAAAAGAGCTTGTGAATCGATCAAGGTATTATTGTCTATGTAATTTGCTAAAGCTTGTTTACTCTTTTGAACTTTAGGCCAAGGAGTATCTAGACGATGATTACTAAGACCATATATCCCGGGTTTAAGCTCCCTAACCTCCGACGTTTGTTTACAATAATAGACAAGACTTGATGAATCACCTACTAAGAGATTAAATGGATTATAGAGGTCTCGTTGCTCAATAACCCCTTGAAGATAATTGATTGGGTTTTCATCTATACATAAGAAGTTGCTGACTAACTTCCCCCTAGATTTAGCCTTCAGAATCTGTGAGGAAGGATCCCGAAAGTTTGTCAATGCCGCAAAACGGCCTGATCGCGTTATTCCCATCCAAGTTCCCAGCATCTCCAAATCTCTGCCCGCTAAAACCCAAGGGTGAGATTCCCAGAAATGAGCATATTCCGTCGGGCGATAAAAATACTCATCCCTATTTGCCGCTAGTATTAAGCGATAACGCGGGTGACAGTCATACGCAAAAATAATCAAGCACATATAGCTCCCCCCCTCAGTCTCCTATAAGTGGGCATAGTTCACTTACTCTTTTGCGGTAATACTCATAAGCCACATCAATCTGAAAACCCGTCTGTTGGTATAGCCCTAAAGCATTTATATTTTCGCTATTAACCACAATTGTAAGGTCCGTTCTTCCTCTTAGCAATAAATTATCGATCATGAGATGAAGTAGTTCTTTGCCATAACCTTTGCCCCGATATTCAGAGATTAGTCCCAAACCAAAAATTGATACGTCTTCACCCTCCAAATTTACCGAACCAATTCCAATAATCTCATGATTCAAAAGGGCCAGATACTGTTCTCGAGTTTCCGTTCCAAAACATTTCTCTAATAAACCTTTCGAATCTTCATAACTGTCATTGAAAATCTTCATGCTAGTTGAAATAGTCTTCTCAAGGTCCTTTAGTTCTGCTTTTCGATATTCCAAACGGTACGTATCCATAGATACATATCCAGCCTTATTGAATCTCATGAAATACTCTGTATGTTCATACTTAGCGTCAAGAGCTCTGAGGACCTTTCTACCTGAAATTGAGGTTTTTTCACTGACAAATAGAATGTCCGAAATATTAAATCTCCTTAATTCGTTAACCGCATTAGTTAATAACTTCTTAAAATATCCCTGCTTTCTAAATTTCGGCAAAGTATAAGCTGAAATCTCAGCCTCGTGCTTCGTAGGAATGAACATTGATATCATGCTTATTAACTCGCCTTTTTCATATATAAGAAAAAAACTTTTAATGGTTGGATCAACGTTCAAGGAGGACTCTAAAAAAATGGCTGCCTTTAAGATTATCATGGTCAATACAAACGCTTTCTAGGTTAAGGACCTCGTTAATAACTTTCTCACTTAGACTTTGATAAGCTTTTATCGTCATTATTTGCTATATGCCTCCAAAAAGTTACTCCACAATATATTATAAGGTTTTTTTCCAGCTTCGACCAGTGTGAACTTGATATAAGAAGCCTTACTTTAATCTCTCGTCTAAAGACGGAAAAGTCCCTGCTCCCTTATTTTAGGAACAAAGACTTTTCTTGCAGACGTTTAAATGGTTATTTAATTCCAACGAATATCTTCTCAATCAAAAAGAGTTAGACATAAATCCCTAATAACACCACAACTAAGGCCGCCGTTACTGCGGTTAGAAGTAACGCAAAAACGAACGCAATCCTAATGACCTTCGTTTCTTCTCCCAATTTGTCGATCGCTGCTGCTGCGTTTTGTAGCTTAGATGGAGAAATAACGCTGGCCAGGCCTCCTCCAAAGGCTAATCCCGCAGTTATAATCAGCATTCCAGGCAATCCCATATTCAGCAGATTTGCGGTCTTCATTGTATAATTGGAAAACATCGCTATCGTAGATGCTTCGCTCCCTGTTATAAACCCTCCTAATAAGCCTATCCAGGCAACCACTGAACCATAGGCATTGCTGAAAACCTGGGAAGAGAAATCTGCTAAAACCTGCACCATACTTGCTACAGCAAACTTTTTTGTAGCAATATCATAGCCAGACATATTCATGATCTCTCCAATACTAAAGAATATTGCCACTGCAAATACTGGCCTAGGGGCTCTCTTCCACCAAAGACTAAACGTGTCCTTCAGTTGAGAAAACGTCGGTTTAATAAAGATCATGGAAAGAAAGGTACTGACAAAAATCCACGTATATGCGTTCCATAACGCTCTCGTCAAAATCGGCTTGCCGTCAGCAGATAACCCGACAATTGGCAGAGTGACCTCTCTATAGAGAAAATTGAACATTTCAGTTGGAATATTGAGTGCTAGGATAAGAATAATAAGGATCCCCCATGGGGTTAACGCTTTCCAGAGAGGAAAGTGTTTTTCATAGACTAATTCCTCACCCGTTAGCCTACTTTTATCGATAACCTTTTTCCCCGTAGCCATAAGGTAAACTACCATAGCGATAATTACAGCAGTACCACACATAATACCGGTTAGAACGACTAATCTGTCCACTTTATTGGTGAAATAGGCTACAAAAGTTATGACTGCCCCCGTAAGCAGACAGGGAAGCCAACCATCTCTTATGCCCTTCCATCTGCCGGCAATCCATAACATGCAAAAACCGATCAACGTGGAGACAACCGGCAAGAACATGAAAAACACGCTACCTGCCTGAGACAAACTAATTTCATGACCCTTGCCAAGAAAGGAGTTGGAAATATCCACAAAAACGACAATTGGTGCGCCTAATAGTGCATAAGTGCAAAGTGCATCATACCCGATTGACGGGAGAGCAATTGATACGTAGGTTGAATAACCCAAGGCTAACATAATAGGCGGAAGCAATGAAACAGGGGTTGCGCCAACTGATACCATGAGGGTACCGAAGCCGATATTGATAAGCATAATCTGTACCGCCTTGTTCTCGCTGGCGATGGTTTTAATTAATATAATGACTCGTTTGAGGGCCCCGGTTTTTTCCATATACGCCATTTGTAATAACGACGAGGCTACGACTAGCGATACAGGGAACGACTTAATTCCTCCTGAAATGGTTGATTTAATAATAACTTCAAGACTGGTCTGAAAAAATAAGAAGGCGATCACTGAAACTACAACCCAACCAACAACCCCACTAATATCTGCTGCCTTTTTCCAGACCACGAGCATCCAAATGATTACAGCAATAGGAGTCAAGGTTAGTAAAAGAGCGCTTATTGACATTACAACTACAACCCCCGTTTCAAAGTATGAACTGATCACGAACTATAGTAGTGCAATTCATGAATTCACCAATTACCCTGCGGGCTGGTCACGATAATCAAAGACTCGTTTAGCTTTACCAGCACTTCGTTCCAAAGTACCCGGCTGAACGATCTTTAAACGAACATTGATAGAAAGAACACTGTGGAGCTTCTGGCGGATGTATGTGGAGAAGTCTTCCAGTCTAGAATAAGGTTCAAGCAAGTCTTCACGGTTAATTTCTACTAAGACTTCCAATTCATCGAGGAAGTTCCGTCTATAGACATTTATGGCATAGTGTGGACTGATCCCTTCGATAGTCATGAGGACGCTTTCAATTTGAGAAGGGAAAACATTGACCCCACGTATAATCAGCATGTCATCCGTGCGCCCGACGATTTTTCTCATTCGAGCGGTAGTCCGGCCACACTGACAGGGTTCTTGATTGATACGTGAAATATCCTTAGTTCGAAAACGAATCACTGGAAAAGCTTCCTTAGTTAAGGAAGTGAAGACTAACTCCCCTTCTTGACCGGGTTCAAGAACTTCCCCTGTTTCGGGGTCAATCGTCTCAACAATAAAATGGTCCTCGGCAATATGATGACCGCATTGGTAGGTACATTCCCCAGCTACACCCGGCCCCATGACTTCACTCAGGCCATAGTTATCTGTGGCAAGAATGTGCAGTCTTGATTCGATTTCTTTACGCATTTCCTCTGTCCATGGTTCACCACCGAACAACCCGATCTTCAATTTCAAAGAGGAGATATCAATCCCCATCTTCTCCGCAACTTCAGCAATATACAAGGAATAACTGGGCGTTGAAATAAGCACAGTCGTGCCGAAATCCTGCATTAACATAAGTTGTCGTTCCGTATTTCCTCCTGAAACGGGAACTACGAGAGCGCCTGCGCGTTCTAATCCATAATGCAAGCCAAATCCTCCGGTAAAAAGACCATAGTTAAACGCAATCTGAGCAACGTCGTCCGAGGTGACCCCAGCCAAGGTAACCATTCGAGCAGTGAGGTCAGTCCAGGTATTTAGATCATTGGCTGTATAGCCAACAACCACAGGTCGACCCGTGGTACCTGAGGAAGCATGGACTCGAACTATTTCTCTCTGAGGGACAGCAAATAGCCCAAAAGGGTAGTTGTTTCTTAAATCTTCTTTTGTCGTAAAGGGTAAATGTCTGAGGTCATCTAAGGATTTAATGCTCTCAGGGGTAATCCCCGACTTCCCAAATTTATCCTTATAATGAGGCACATTGTTGTACACTCTATTAACAGTCCACTTCAAACGTTCTAGTTGTATTTCTTCTAAATGATTGCGGCTCATACATTCTTGCTCGATATTCCAGATCACGCTAAACCAAACCTTTCTCAAAAGAAATTTGCGGTAACTATAAAAACAAAAAATAGCTACCACAAAAGGATAGCTACATTAGCTCAATCGCTAAATGCTTCATATTCTACCATCCTCCCATTTAGTCAATAGGGTCACAAAATTCAAGAAATCCATACTACTCATTCTACCTTACCTACAAACCTGTGAAACAACTCACAGGCAACTCTACAAATCTATTCTAACCAACAATTGTTAATTTGTCTAGGTTTTTTTCCCTGTCTTTTTTTCTTGTCAACACACGGCTATTATACCAAATAGGTATCTAAAGATTGATAGACTTCCAACACCTCGTTTGCCGAGAGATCGTTCCCGATAATCCCTGCACTAGTTCCAAAGATATATCCTCCGTTCTTGGAGGTTACTGCTAATAATTCTTGCGCTTTTTCCTTACGGGTTTCCTCTTTGAACCACCCTAGCGCATAGCCTCCCATTAAACAAAGTCTTTTATCCGTCATGGTTTTGGCCTTAGCTATATCGGCAAGCGAAGAAAAGTCTAGGGAATGCAAACCATCAACACCCGAATTAACAAGCTCACTTAATACTGGGAGCAAATTCCCATCGGCATGGAAGAAAACCGGAGACTTTTGTGCCCTTAACTCCTTTACTTGGTCCGTAAGGCCAGGAAAAAAGTCTTTACGTAAAGCTGCCGGGGAAATAAATGTACCACCATTATAAGCGATATCATCTGCAATGATGATTCCATTTGCCCCGCAATCTAAGGCATTTAACCCCAGTGTCACGTTCTCGGCAACTACCTTAGCAACTAGGTCAGGAATTACTGGGTCCCGTTTAGCAATTGCAATCAGATAATCTGTAAACGAAGAGAATAACTTAGCCACCCCCTGAAAAGGCCCGTCGAGGATCACAAAAATAAAGAAATCCGTCTCTTCTCGCCAGCGTTTGAACTCTTCCCAAACCTGAGCTTTGTCCGGCTGAGAGTGAGACGGGGAAAAAGCTAATGCATCCAGCCCACAAAGTTCACAGGCTTTCACTCTGTCTTCAAACGCTACGTTTTCCTTGAGCCCTAATAACTTCGTTATAAATCCATCTTCAAGATAAAATTCCCCTTTGGGTATTCGATCCACCCACTCAAAACGTATAGCCGCCAGTATTCTCTCGATTTTTGTCATGTAACATACTTCCTTATATTCCGTTCCGATCTGCTTATCAATAAAGTGCCTCTAAATCTACCTTTGGCACTAGCCCTTCTTTCGAAGCCCTATTTAACAAGGTTGATACCGCCTTATACCCAGTTTCGCCCATATTCTCGGTGAATTCGTTGACATAAAGCTTTATGTGCGCTTGGGTTACTTCAGTGGACAATTCTTGGCTATGTTGTAGCACATACTCCCTCGGTTCCTCAGGATGTGCCCAAGCGTATTTGACCGATGCCTGAATCCAGCCTGTGATGGCCGATAGATCCAGCGACCGTCGAGCGATAATTGCGCCCAACGGGATCGGCAGGTTCGTATCTTTCTCCCACCAATTTCCTAAGTCAGCCAAGAGGGTTAGCCCAAATGAAGGATAAGTGAAACGTGCCTCATGAATCACAAGCCCAGCATCAATTAAACCGTCACGCACCGCCGGCATAATCTCGTGGAACGGAAGAACAACTATCTCTCCCACTCCCCCAGGCACATGTTGAGCAGCCCATAACCGAAAAAGCAAGTATGCGGTAGATCGTTCACTGGGAACAGCCACCCGTTTATTCGCTAACTTTGCTAAATCATGATTGATACCTGTTCTATCTGACGTTAGCAGCAGCGGACCGCAGCCTTTACCCAAGGCACCCCACATGGCAACAGGGCATACTCAGACAAAACCCACGGTAGTGCCGCGTATGAGATCTTGACTACATCGGGTCCCTCGGAGCCAGCTGCCAAACTATTTGTGATATCGATGTCCGCATAAGTTACCTCAAGCTTAGGTGCACCGTGTATCAATCCGTGTACCCAGGCGTAAAAAACAAACGTATCGTTTGGACAAGGAGAAAATGCAATTTTCATAGTAAAACCTCCGTCAATACTGCGCTCGCAGCTTCCAATGCGTCAAGAGCTTCTTTGATTTGCCATGCGGACCGATCACGCGGACCTACTACGTTTGAGATCGCGCGAATCTCTAGAACTGGCAAGCCTCGATCATTGGCCGCACATCCGACGCCATATCCTTCCATCGCCTCAGCAGTGGCTCCTGGTACTCTAGAAGCCAGTTCAGCAGCACTCGCGGCTGTTCCCGTTACCGTTGATACAGTGAGCACTGGACCAGTAGTAACGGGTAGCTTAGCTTCTTGCAGTGCTTGACTTACTCGGGCCACTAGGTTCGCATCAATTTGAACACGAGTAAAGCCGAATCCCAACTCATCTAAACTGCAAAAGCCCTTCGAGGTCTCAGCCCCTAAGTCGGCGGCGACGATCTCAGTCGCCACCACGAGCGAACCCACTTCAGCTTTACCAGAAAAGCCTCCCCCGATACCCGCACAAATTACCAAACTGTATTCGTCACTTGATAACGCCTTAACGGTATTAACTGCTGCAACTACCGAACCGACTCCTGCCGCTAAAACATCAAATCTTGTATCATCCAGTAGCCCACGTAACATCGCATCCCTTTCGGCCGAAACAGCCGTTATAACAAGAACACGATTTTTAGATCGTAGTTCGTGAGGAAATAAACGTTGAGATTTTTCTACTGTCTGTTCAAAATCCAAGATCTCACTTCCTCCACGCTTGAACTTTCAAAGCACTATTCCCAAGAGTGATAAACACATCAACGCAAAACTTCACGACTCAAGCTTCTGAATTTTGACTACAAAGGAAGTTCTCTACACCCTCAAAACCAATTCGATCCACCATTTTGGCGAATCTCTCCCCTTTAAGGCCGTTATCGCGATAATAAGTAATTACCTTTTCGATCATATTTAGGGCATCTTTAATTGAATAAAGACTCGGTAATTCTCTTCCTATGACGTGATCTTTGCCAAACATTCCTCCAAGGCTAATAGCGACTTGATTTCGAGTTCTGCCCTGCAAGCCAATGCATCCAATTTGGGGCTTAGAACAACTATTGCTACACCCGCTCACAATTATTCTTAATTTATTAGGTAGCATTACTTTATAATACCCATTATAAAATCGTTCGTCGATCACTTGGGCTAGGGCATCCGTGTCCAGCAGCCCCCTTTTACAAACCGTCCCTTTACAAGTAAGCGCCGGCCTAACCCGAGGCCCTGTGCCTCCAATAGAAAGACCCACTTCTTTAAGTTCCCTAGTAACATTATCCAAATCCTGATAGGGTATCCAAGGAATTTCAACGTTTAGCCTTTGTGTTAAGCTAAAATAGCCTTTGCCGTATTTCTCACTTACCTCAGAGATTTTTTGCGTTGCTTGGGTCGTCATTTTACCCGCCGGGACTAAAACTCTACAGGCAAAATGGGCCCCATCTTCTGAAGCAATATATCCCTGACCTAAAAGAGACTTTTTCTGATCATCTGTCAATTCCATCTCTCAAAAACTCTCCTCCACGTTATCTCCTAATGTTTATCAGTATTCTCAATGAAAATTGTTCACTTTGGAGTCTCAAACTCCTTTTTCACTGGTCAAGAAAGCTTAGTCCAGCCTTTGAACCGTTACCTAACAGAAGTTTTTCTAAAGCTTCATAGCTCTGAGCTCCATAGGCTGTACGACCGTCCACGATATAGTAAGGAACCCCTTGGATCCCTAAGCGTTGTGATTCTGAAATATCCTCAAGAACTGCCTGTTCATAGCGTTTGGAGACGATTGCTTGCTTGAATTCTTCCTGATCAAGTCCGATCTGTCCCGCTATCTCGGTCAGAGTGGTTAAATCATTAATGTTTTTTTGCTCTTGAAATTGAGCTGCAAAAACCGCATTATGATACGCATCACCATACCCGTGGTCTTCTGCATATTTAGCCCCTTCTAAGGCCATTCTAGAATGTTTGCTCTTCTCATTGAAAGTCATTTGTAGACCATACTTTCGGCCTAATGCTTCCACACTTAATTTTGCTTGAGCCAAATAGTTCGCTGGCTTCTCTGGGACTTCAAGACCCTCGGGTCTTAACTCAAAGGATTTCCATTCAATTATTATATTTTTGTCCTTGGCCAACTGGTCAAGTGGGACTTTCCCTATCATGCAAAAGGGTCATAAAAAATCTGAAAAGACCGTTATCTTACGAGCCATAAACTTACCTCCCTTATCGACAGAGCCGAATTGCTTTAGATTAATTCATCATAATAGGGTAATTGTTCGCCACTGATCGTGGCTATTCTATATAAATAATCATTACCCATCCGCTCACGTTTATCTTCTTTAAAACCCTTACTTTTTAAAAGATTAAGAGTACTATGATTTGCAGCATACCCCGATAAATACTTAGCCCCTTGTTCTTTGGCAAATGCTCTTAAATTGGTCAGTATTGTATCCATCAAAGCATCACTTAACAAGTCGAAATCTTCATTTTTGACCAACACAATATCATTGATGAAAACCTCTTGTTTGTTAAGCTTCGATATATGGAGACTAATAATTTTTTCTTCATATCCTAATGTGTCAACCCACATGATCTGTGGTATTTGGATCCCTAATAAACTGGCTAGCTCAGGACTATCCCGATAAGTAGTATAGTATTCCTGTAATAATTGAACCAGGGATAGATTATGCGCTCTTGCCTGTACAGAAATGTTATATTGACTGGGATAGTTTATTCTTATTACATCATCACGAAATACTTTCATACCTGGGTTTTGACCGATTTCTAACTTCAAATTTTCAATTGGGAAAATCCGATTAATTTGTTGCTCTGATGGATTCCATTCTTCTGCATAAATTCGTTGTGCCTTAACAACCATTCCCTTGCCCACACCTTTCCAAGATCTGTATTCATTGTCCTATAATCATATCGTATTTTTATATTAATCGCCAATTACCTACCTTTTTTTGCTTGTTTGCGGAATCGGGCTACCCATGAAAAGATTACCACTTAATCCCCCTTTTAGGGTATTGATAAACACATAGATCCAAAGTAGCACGAGTAGTATCGTCAAAATAACACTTACCCAATAAGTAATTGGCGTCAAGAAAATTGTCGTTATTTTTTGGCTCGCTATGGTATAGGCTGCCAAGGGGAAGATAAACGCCCACCATCCTAAATTAAAAGGAATTCCTCCTCGTTGCATATGATAAAAAGCAATGATCCCTATGATTCCGATAACCCAAAACCCAAAACCCCATATAATCGCTGCTCCTAGGTAAGCAAAATCGACGGTGCCTACTACTCCGAGAGTTTGAGCACTCCTTGCAGTATCGATAATGGCAATCACAGCTAGTCCTACTGCACTTAACAGGATTCCAAAAGAAGGGGTCAATTCGACGGGAGGTAGAGGATGGTGCACCAGGCGAACAAAAATTACAGAGCTAATAAAGAGAAACAAAAAAAGGCCTATGCCGAACATGATGATATTCACAATTAAAATGGACATGCCCCAAGTCGGCTCAAAATTAATACTCAGGCTTAAAACGAGATTTCCTAACAACAAGGTAGCCATATTAGCGATCGGGGCCATAATCCAAGAAAAATTGGTAGTTTCCGGCTGGGGTGCCGCTTCTACCTGCATAAGCCTGAAAGTTGAGTAGAAGGAAAAAAAGATTACTCCCACAATCCCTATCACCCAAGCAAGGGTTGCCAGTCGAAACGTTAGCCAACTACCTAAATAGTCGCCCCAAATAGTCACGATATTCGTACCCATGATGATGGTCGCTACAGGCATTGTCACAAAGAAATTACTAGTAACTGGATGATGCAAGTCCCTGAGAGAATATTCATAAAACGATATCCAGCGAATAATCCAAGGGACTAGAATCAAAAAATATAATAAACCAGCCAAACTAGCAAACAGTAAACTCAAAAGATAGGCTGAAGAAAAAACAGTTTGCCATCGATTTAAGATATTGGCTAAACCGCCTGTACCCATAATCACTGCGAACCATCCCGGTGCCAAATATTTTATGGTATGACGCTCATACATGCAGTCAAAATTCCTTTCTCTTATCCATTTCCTCTTCTGGAAATCATTTCGATTTCGACTTGGGCCGATAGCGGTAATGATCTATAAAATTACCCCTCTATGCACAATTCAACAGATGACAAATATAATCCTCCTACGATCCGTGGAATTAAAACTAGTTTATTTTCCATTCTGATTATATTGAACAAAATACGGGAACTATAATTTCGTTGCAATCCTTAGTTCTAGATTAAAGGGTTATTAACGGAGAGAAGGAGTTGAGTACTTTGTCCTCTTCAAATGATGCTGAAAAAATCCGGCAAGAACATGATGTGCCAAGTGGAAAGATCAGAAAGATTGTTATTTATTCATCAATGGCAGTCGTACTTCTGGTGATTATAGCTTATGCAGGAATGCATTTCACCTCGCAACCAAACTTTTGCGCAAGTTGCCATCTAATTAGTCCTTCTGTTACCTCATGGGCTCAAGGACAACACAAAGATGTTACTTGCTTAAAATGTCATGCCGATCCCGGTTACATCGGGTATGTTAAGCGTAAAATTGGTGGATTAAAGGAAGTATATTTACATGTAACAAACCAGGAACCCAACAAGCTAAGTGCAAGGTTAAATGTTGAAGCTTGTATTTCCTGCCATACTGGTAGCGACTTTCCTAAGGCCAAGAATCTTCTTCTGACTTCCGGAGATATGGCACCAAAGTTTCAGCATGCAGAAATTTTGAAGAATAAGATTTCATGTCTTACGTGCCATCAGAATGTGGGACACAGTAAAGATTCTACAAAGTAAATCTAAAACTAATAGCCTTTACTTGGGTTGGTCAGTTACCCAAGCAAAGGCTATTTATCAAAAGAAACTTCAATACCTACCACCCTTTACGACTCCGCCAAAACTCAGGCTGAATCAGCACCAGCAGGGTAAAAAGTTCCAGTCGGCCAAGCAGCATGCAGAGAATAAGGACGCTTTCTCCAAAGGCGTTAATGGTGGAATACGTGGTTGTCGGGCCTATCACTCCAAATCCTGGACCAACATTCCCCAAGGTTGCAGCCACCGCACTCATCGCATCAAAGGGTTCTAATCCTGTTGCTGTAATTAACAAGGTTGCAAAGGCAAAAATGCTGAGAAAAAGAAAGAAGAAAACGGCCACAGTATTTAAAATACTAGGATCAACCGTCCTTTTTGCGAAGCGAACATCGATGACTGCTTTAGGGTGGATCGCCCTTTTCAACTCTGCCCACGCAAGCTTAAAGAGTAAAATAATTCGAGATACTTTTATTCCGCCGGCAGTCGATCCCGCACTTCCACCGATAAACATGAGACACAAAAGGATGAATTTGCTTACAGAAGGCCACTGATTGAAATCATCTGAAGCGAACCCCGTTGTGGTCATAATCGAAACAACTTGAAAGAGCGCATGACGCAGTGAATTTCCTCCCCCTCTTTCCATTGTCCACCACAAGCTCAGGGCAATCATCAGTGTGGCGACAACAATAATAAGTATATAGAATTGAAACTCGACATCTTTAAGAATCTTTTTTATCCCTGAGCGCCAAGCTTGGTAATAAAGTCCAAAGTTTCCTCCAGCAATCATCATAAAAGCAATGATTATTAGTTCGAGCCCTAAACTATCATAGTACATAATGCTCGTATTTTTCGTAGAAAAGCCTCCGGTCGCCATCGTTGCAAAGGAATGATTAATGGCATCAAACCAATTCATACCCGCGAGCACTAAAAGAATTATTTGAGCAAGCGTAAGGCCCAAGTATATTTGCCAGAGTTTTAGGGCATTATCACGGATTCTGGGAAGAACGCGTTCGGAGATCGGCCCTGGGACCTCAGCATTAAAGAGATGAACTGCACCTGTTATGTTTGGCAGAAAGACAATAAACAACACAATAATACCCATACCCCCAAGCCAATGGGTCATACCGCGCCATAAAAGAATGCTCTGTGGGAGTATTTCAACATTGTCAATAACGCTCGCCCCTGTTGTCGTTAAACCAGAGACAGTTTCAAATAATCCGTCAAGATAAGTTGGTACAGCTCCAGTTAAGGCAAAGGGTAAAGCTCCAGCTAAAGATGTTAGTATCCAAGCTCCTGCGACAATGACAAATCCTTCCCTTAAACCCATTCGCCCGTCTTTTTGCCCATGTGACACCATAATAACCCCTAAAATCAAGATTACGATGACGGAGATGAGTAACCCAAGTACGCTTCCTTCCTGCCAGGCCAAAGCTACCAATAATGGAGCTCCCATGAAAGTTGCATAAGCGACCATAAGTCGGCCCAGGATACCTTCCACTAATAAATAGTTCATAGCAGAACCCCTTAAAAGATTTTACTAATTTTTTTAATGGAACTCGGCAATGTAAAGATAACGGCGCGATCACCAGCTTGGAGAATGGTATAACCATTAGGGATAATTAACTCATCTCCCCGAACTAAAGCACCAATCAACATATTACTAGGTATCCTCGCGTCTTTGAGCTTACGACCAATAAGGGACGATTTAGGAGAAATCACAATTTCCATCGCCTCTGCTTTGGCGCCTTCCAATAGCGAGACAGCGACCACTTCACCCTGACGCACTTGACGCAAGATAACCCCTGCAGTTAAGAGCCGTGGTGAAAGAATAACATCAACTCCCACTTTGCCCATCAGGGACATATATTCGGATCGGCCCACACGAACAATTGTCTTTTGAGTTCCCAGATCTTTGGCTAACAAGGCGAGCAGTAAATTCAATTTATCGTCTGCTGTTACGCAAACAACCGCGTCTGTTTCTCCCACTCCCTCTTCAATAAGAAGATCAATATCCGTCCCATCTCCACAAAGAACGAGTCCTTTATCGATGATCTTTGCCAATTCACTGCAGCGCTCTCGGTTTTTCTCGATCACTTTAATCGATATTCCAACATTATCTAAAATTTTTGCTAGATGTCTGCCGATTCGACCCGCACCAATAATCATCACCCGTTGAATCTTTGTTTTCTTCTCAGCGAATTGTTCTCCAAAATCTTCTATAGCGACCTGTGCACCGACAAAAAACACACTGTCTTGAGGTAATAAACAATCCGTACCATTGGGAATAATCATACGATCCTGACGCAGGATCCCTACAACAAGTACCTGGTCCGGTAATTTTAAACTTTTCAGTGGAACATTAACATAAGGAGAATCGGCTCTGATCCGAACCTCGAGCAATCGCACTCTTCCATCCCCGAAATCCTCAACATCTAACGCAGCAGGCGTGAGAAGAATGCGGCTGATTTCAAGAGCCGTTACCATTTCTGGATTGATCGTCAAATCAATGCCTAGCGCCCTATTAAATTCAGCTTGTTTTTTTCCTGCATATTCTTGGCTCCGTACACGGGCAATGGTTCGAGGTATCCCAACTTGTTTGGCTGCCATGCAAGCAATCATGTTGACTTCATCCCGATCCGTCACTGCGACCAGAAGATCCGCCTTGAGTAACCCGAAATCGGCTAAGAATTGCGGACTTGCCCCGTTGCCACTAAGCGTCATCACATCAAGGCTATTCTGGACAATCTGTCGACGTTCCTCTTCATGTTCTATGACTGTAACTTCATGTCCCTCTTTGGACAAACATTGTGCCAGACTGAAACCCACTTTTCCAGCTCCGACAATGACTATACGCATTTGATTAAATTCTCCTTCCGCCAATGTCAAATGGGCCATTTTGCCATGGGCAACATACTGCTATTCGGCAAGGTTATGTGTAATTCCTTTATTTTATGGGCCTTATAAGAATTAACCCTAAATTTTAGAAATTCTACGTTTAGACATGAAAAGTTGAATTATTTTAAAACAAACTGTATGATAAACAATATTCTAGAAACCCTCAATCTGTGTTGGGTTTGAAAATTGGATAAAAGCCCGAAAGGAGGAATAAGATGTTTATTGGGGCTCGTACCATTAAAACAGGAATTGCTGTGGCAACTACACTCTTTATCTGTGATCTCTTCCATATCGAACCTGCTTCCTTTGCCGCGATAACTGCGGTCGTAAATATGCAACCTTCCGTCAGTAAATCTCTTAATAACGCCTGGCAGCAAATCGGCGTACATTTACTCGCCGCAACCTTTGCCTTACTAATTGGCATCCTCATCGGTGCTAATCCGATATCCATCGGTGCCACCGTAATTTCCCTTATTCTTATCTGTAACTGGATCGGCTGGTCAGGTGGAATTGTCTTAGGAATTGTCTCGATCATCTTCATCCTTGACTCTCCTCCGGAAACCTTCCTAATTCATGCCTTATCCCGTTCCCTCAGTATCTTTGTAGGACTGGGGATAGCATTGCTAATTAACAGAGTTTTGGCCCCGCCTAGATATAAAACCAAACTGCTGGATACCCTCCAATCTCTTCTCGTTCTGACGTCAGACTATTTCTTAGAAAGTCTTAATACCTTCATCCATGCTGGTTCTATAACATCCTATCAAAAGCCAGACCCTCAAAAACTAAAAGACCTGTTTGAAGAAATAACACTCCTTTACGAGCATGCTCGTGAAGAAATTACCGTTGAAGACAATCCACCCCTAATAGAGCGGCTCTTGGAAATTTGTAGAGGCTTTATTGAACGGGGTCAAAGCATTAATCAGATGACTTCTCAACGGGTCAAACGAAGACAACAAGCGTATTCCGAAGCAGAGCTCCAAGAAATCAGTGCGCAATTCCAAGATATAATGGATATTCTGTTCGTTGGACATGGAAAACTAACTGGATTGATTCAAGCCCTTCGCCTCGGAGTTACCGAAAAGAAAAGTTGTAAATTCTACGACGAAGATATTTCATACTGGGAATCATTCGATAAGGCAATTGACGAATGGAACAGGAAAGTGAGTGGAGTCTTTTATTTGCGGGCCTTAATGGAAGTGTCCGTGGTAGCCACGGAATTACGTTGGGCTGGTCGCCGCACAAAAGCCATCCTCAATCGACTTTACAAACAGAATCCTAAAATGATTAAATGAGAATCGCCATGCGTGGCGCACGTATAAGGCGACCTTGCGAAAGCAGGTCGCCTTTTTATTGACAAACTATATTCTTCATGCTTTAGCTGGCCCAATGATATATAGAACGAGTATCTTCTTCTTTAGAGTTATCCAGGCGATGATATAAATAACTATTGGGAGAATCAATTGCAGGCAGCCCTGATGGAAGGGTAGGACTTTTCTCTATCGTAACGGAAGTATACAGAGGGGTTATAGCATATAAATCGTCCATCTCTGAATTATTGAGCCGTATACAACCCTGAGAAACATCTTGCCCAATGCTTAAAGGGGAATTAGTTCCATGAATAGCAAACTTATTATTTGACAATTCCATGGCTCTTTTCCCATATACATTTTCATCAATGGGCACAAATTTATCGGGGTTCATGACCTTTTTCGAGATAAACAAATTTCCCTCGAGGGTTGAATCCTCTTTCCCAAGAGCAACAGAATAGCTACGAATTATTTGATCCCCAGAAATTACTGATAAGGTATGATTCTCCTTACTTATGATAATTGATAAAGGATAAAATGGGATCTCTTTATCATATGAAACATTGGGCTTAACAACTTCTTTTATAACAGATAACCATTCCTTATCAGAATGGTTATCTGTAAATCGATATAGCCACCCGCCCTCTCCTGTCGAGGATAAGGACACAATATTCTTTAATCGATAAGGGTCATTCGGTAGCGCAGTTAAATAATTGTCAGGGAAAGGTTGGGTCAGAGTTCCGAGGTCTTCGGGTAGAAAGCCATTTTTTTTAAAGAATTGATAGGCTGCACTTCTTAAAACAGTTGTCGTTTCCCATAATTGACGTTCTTGAGTATCGGCCGTACTTTCCGGCGGGTAAATATACACCCGAATATTATTATCCCCGCCTGCCCAAAAGGCCATCCCTCTTTCAGTCTTAGTTTCATCGATTGCCACTATCTTTATTGCATTTAATGAATCCATCTGATAATCAGTCTTTAGCCTGGCAACAAGTTCCCTAACTAATAAATCTTTACTTACCTCTCGTTTAACTACAATTATCTTAGGTTGAACTATAATTCCTGAGGGAGATAGAAGAGTTGCTGGTTTCTTGTCTATTACTTCATAAGGCAACATATATGTATAATGATGATTTGCATAAGTGAAAGTATTTTGAAGTTCACCAGGCAAAAAAAGAATTGCAACAATTACCCCGAGAAGTAAGGCAATAACCAAAGCAATAACTAATCCGGCCATGCCAATTTGACTCTTATCTTCTTTCTTTGTGGAAATAACCTTTCTCTCAGTATCTCTCATGAGTCGTTCCAATCTAAGAACTTCTTGTCTTGCTGGCAGAAACCCTTTGTTAAAAGACCGATGAATAAGCTCAAATGTTTGCTTCATTAATTTTTGGTGTAACATTAAATATCGATTATTCTTGGTTGAATTATACAAATTCAAATAGTTACGGGCCTGAGCTTCAGATTCTAAACCCAATTGATACATAGCCTCAGGATCTTCCGGTCGTTGAATCAAGAGCTTTTTCCAAAAGAATGGATCATTTTTAGAAATATAATAACCGTTCTCTAGGCTCAATAAATTATTCTTCAGTTTGGCTGATTCCAAAGTAAGCACATCCCTTAATCTTGTTCATTTCTTTCTGATGCTAAGATTCTGGCGATTACCTGACTTACTTTCTAAGTAGTTTCCATTGCTTGTCCAAGCGGACATTAAATAAAATTATTAAATTATGACTACTTTAAACTATTCATCTAGGGATATGATAAGACGTCTTTTCAGAAAATAAATTAAAAACAAGCCTACAAGCTTTTAGCTAACAGACTAGTTTTTGTTAATACGAATTGCCTCTGATCCATCTAGTTCAGTTTGAATGATCTCTGTTTATCTTCCTACAGCATAAAAAAACCGAAAAGTGTTAAATTAATATTTAAAAACATAGTCTCTCCGGTACGAGTGACGAAAGTCTTTATCAGCTATATTCAGGAAGGAATGATCACTATTAATACTACCCTTCACAGGGAAAATAAAGAGACTTATGAACAACTCAGCCCTTTCGAGCTTAAGGACAAATTAATTAGCCTTGCCAATAAACATGGAGATACAAGTATTTGGTCGATGCTAAATGCAGGAAGAGGCAACCCAAACTGGATTGCAGCAACCCCACGAGAAGCCTTCTTCACCTTAGGTCAATTTGCTTTAGAGGAAACCCGCAGCGTATGGAAAGATAAAGACCTTGCTGGCATGCCTAACAACAAGGGCATCGCCGTGCGCCTTAATGCTTTCCTGGGAAAACATCCCCAACCTGGAGACGATTTCCTCAGGAATTGTATTGATTATGGAACTAATCTGGGATTTAACCCGGATGACTGGGTCCATGAACTCGTGGATGGGATTATCGGGGATAACTATCCTGTACCAGATCGCATGCTCGTGCACCTAGAACAGATTGTTCACTCTTATCTTATTCAGGAAATGTGTAATAACGAATCTCCACCCGGCAAATACGATCTGTTCGCGGTTGAAGGTGGAACTGCCGCTATGTGTTATATTTTCGACTCTCTGATTGCCAATAAATTACTAGCCATTGGGGACAAAATTGCTCTGATGGTGCCCACTTTTACTCCTTATCTCGAGATTCCACATTTAGCGCGCTATAACTTTGAAATTATTCGAATCAATGCTTTGGAAATGGATGAACGAGGAGTTCACACTTGGCAATATACAAATACTGAGATTGACAAACTAGCCAATCCCAGTATCAAAGCTTTATATGTCGTTAACCCAAGCAACCCGCCCTCAGTGGCGATACGAACCGAGTCAAAAAACCATATCCTGGAGATGGTTAATAAGCATAATCCCAACTTAATGATTATTACAGATGATGTCTACGGCACCTTTGTTGATAATTTCCGTTCCCTGATGGCTGAATTACCGTTTAATACACTTGGAGTTTACTCGTTCTCCAAGTATTTTGGGGCTACAGGTTGGCGTTTGGGAGTCATCGCTGTTCACCAAGACAATGTTTTTGATCAATTGTTAAAGGACCTTCCACGCGATAAATCGGACGCATTGTCCGAGCGCTATGGAACAATTTCGATGCACCCTGAACAACTCCGTTTTATTGATCGAATGGTGGCAGATAGTCGCCAAGTCGCTCTAAATCATACAGCAGGTTTATCTACCCCTCAGCAAGTACAAATGGGTCTATTTGCTCTCTTTGCGTTGCTTGACCGAGAGAACCGTTACAAGAAATTGACCCAGGAAATTTGTCACCATCGCCAAGAATTATTATACGAAGGCTTTGGATTAGAACTACGCCCTGATTCATTCGACGCCGCATATTACAGTCAAATTGACTTGTTGGTGTGGGCAAAAATTAAGTACGGGGTTGAATTCTGTGACTATTTACAAGCGAACTATGAGCCCACTGACTTCCTTTTTCGTTTAGCAGAGGAATCTTCGATTGTGCTACTCAATGGCAGCGGGTTCGGAGGACCAAAGTGGTCCATTCGTACCTCTCTAGCCAACTTAAATGATGAAGCTTATCGAAAAATCGGTGAGACCGTCCAGAAGACGTTTGAAGAATACGCCGCATCTTGGCGAGCCTCTAAAGGACATTAAGCCTTGTTTTTCTTAGACTTATAAACATAAGCCTCTCAAGCTTCGGATCGCTACTTCCCCCATCAAGGCATAACCCGCAATACTAGGATGAACTTCATCCACAAATAGCAGGGCACCATTACCTACTCTTACCCTGTCGAGAAAAGGTGAATAAAAATCAATCAAAGAAACCCCTTTTTCATCCGCATAGCTTTTTAACCAATTCCGATATTCCGCCAGAAATAGCTCTTCTTCAGGTAATAAGGATGGAGTAGGTAACCCAAAAATAGGGACAATCCCGTTTTGCCTAGCAGAGTCCTCCATCGCCTTAAAATTAGCGCTGACACTTTCTAGGCGGATTTTCTCATAAGCATCATTAGCTCCCCCAAGAATAATGACATGGGTCGGAGCATGATCCAGTACATCCCGTTGGAACCGTTTACACATCCCGCTCGTGAAATCCCCGCATATCCCTTGGTTTAAAACATGGCCTTTGACTTGTTGGGCTAAATGTTCTACCCAAGACTCCTGATTGCTAAAAGGATACCCTTCGGTAATCGAATCCCCTATCGCAACTATTTTCATGTATCTTCTATACCACCTTGTTTTCCTTATCCTTTAACCTTCTATTTTCTAAACCAGCAAGACCGTTATAAGCTTGTAAATATTATAACTTATCTATAATATTTAAGAAATGATTATAAACGTTCTAAAAGAGGATGATAATTTTAACGAAACAAGGCTAGCAGTGATAAAGCACAGCTAGCCTTGTTTCGTTAAAATTATAGTTTCATTAATACTACTTTCAATTAATACTAACATTAAAGAAGCTATTAATCGAAAATTTCCAGATCATCTGGACTTTTTTCCTTGGTTGGGATAATAGTATCTCTTTCTTTCGACGTTGTATTGGAGCTGGGAGAAACTTTTTCGGTATGAGTAGACGTATGGTTTGTGACCGGTTTAGTTATTTTATTCCATTTAGGGGGCAAAGTTTTTACTTCCTCCTTTCAGACCTTTGAATGTAAATTAGTTATGGCTTTATAGGTTTTAACTTAAGTACTTGTTGACCCTAATATTTAGTATGTTTATAAAGTCACGTAAATATGTAATTTGCAGAAATCCAAGTCCCTTTTTTGCACCCTTACAGTTCCATTACCTGCCGAGCTTCTAACCAGCTCGGCTCTGAAAAAAATTTCAAGACAGCGAACTATATTTACGCATAAGGTGTGTTTTAATACAGATAAAAAAATGTATTGTCTGTTTAGAACACACCTGTTATAATTCTAGCATGTCCCTTTTAGCGCAAGTCCTTTTCAGTCTTCTTAGACTTCCACTTGAGGGCAAAAAAAAGAAAGGATGGTAGTACGGGTATTAAATACATAGCTAACTGTTTAGGGTTAGAAAACAAAACACTTAGAACAAATTATAGTATGGTTAGAATGGTAGGAAAATAATCGCGCACTTAATTTCGGATAATTTAAATACAATTTCTATTCAAATCGAAACGGGGTGGATTTATGTTAGGGCTAACTGACCCGGGTGTCATCGCCGCATTACTCTTATCTATCGGCAGTACCCTTTTATGTGTTGTTTATGGTTTAATCAATTGGAATAATGACTAAAAATTTTATAGTTTGAAGGGTGGAGTAGCAAGTGAGTATTTTTATTGTTGTTCTGGCAATTTATATATTAATCACAGCTTTTCTGGGATACCTCGGTTATAAGCATACAAAATCTTCAATGGATTACATGGTGGCAGGCGGTGATATCCACCCTTATGTCATGGGCATGGCCTATGGGGCAACCTTTATTTCTACCTCAGCGATTGTTGGGTTTGGTGGAGCAGCTGGGTTCTATGGTTTGAGTATGTTATGGTTAACTTTTGCTAATATTTTTGTAGGAATTTTTCTGGCCTTTGTTTTCTTTGGTAAGAAAACACGCACATTGGGACAGAAACATAGAGCATATACCTTTCCTCACCTATTGGGGGCTCATTTTCAGTCAACCTTCATTCGCAAGTGGTCCGCTGCACTTATGAGTCTTGTATTACCACTTTACGCTGCGGCCGTCATGATTGGTGGTGCCAGATTTTTAGAACAGACTTTACAAATGAATTACTCAACAGCACTTTGGCTTCTCTCTCTCATAGTATTAGCCTACGTCTTTTTTGGTGGTCTGAGAGGAGTGGTTTATACGGATGCCTTCCAGGGCACCCTGATGTTTGTCATGATGTTTCTCCTCCTCTGCTTTACGTATATAAAGCTTGGCGGTATTTCTGTGGCACATGCTAAGTTAAATGCCATGACTAGCCTAGTTCCTGCCGCCCTAGCGAAGCAAGGAATGACCGGATTTGCATCAATGCCCATCTTTTTAAGCCAAAACTGGTGGTTTGTCATATCCACTTTAGTACTTGGGGTCGGTATCGGTGTGTTAGCTCAGCCTCAACTGGTCGTACGTTATATGACGGTTAAATCCGGTAAAGAATTAAACCGAGCCTTAGTTTTCGGCGGAGTTTTCATTTTATTTATGACTGGTGTAGCCTTTACCATCGGTGCTCTTTCAAATGTTTATTTCCACGAAACGAGTAATACTATTGCCATGACAGCATCCGCTATTGGAGGAACTGGTCCTAATACGGATAAAGTCATCCCGTTGTTTTTGTCTCAAGCGTTTCCTGCTTGGCTCGTTTACTTTTTCTTGCTTGGCCTATTAGCAGCAGCCATGTCTACCTTGAGCGGTCAGCTTCATATTATCTCGACCTCAATCAGTTATGATCTTTTGGGTAAAACGAGTAAAGATGACTCTTCTAAAACACTCTTGTTAGCCCGTGCGGGTTTAATAGTTGGGTTTATTGCCACTGTCATGGTAGCTAACGTCTTACCAGGTAACATCATCGCTGTGGCCACGTCGATCTTCTTTGGCCTTTGTGCCGCAGCCTTCCTACCTATCTACGCAGGCGCCCTTTGGTGGCCACGCGCAACAAGAACCGGCGCAACATGGAGTATGCTGGTGGGAACCTGCGTCTATAGTTTTATGTGCCTCTTTGTCTATACTAAGGAATCTGCCATCTTTGGCATAGCCAAAGCTACATTTGGTAAAAGTTCGCTAGCGGGAACAGGTTCCTTAAGCTATGTCGACCCTTTGATAATTGCACTTCCGGCCAGTATTTTTGTCTTTATCATCGTCTCACTATTAACCAAACCATTAAAACCTGTCGCTTAACAAGGCAATGTCTTAAATCACACAATTCCTCCTGAGCGACGAAAGATGTTTTCGTTGTCTACACTTTTATGCTCTGCAACGTGTTTTTGCTCGAAGGACCAAAGTTTGTTTTTCTCTCGTTTGCGCCGGTTACTAGGGTGTCCGTTCCCAGTTTTTTTGTTCGGGTTCCGTCTTATCTTTGGGCTGTGGACAGGTAGCAAAAAACGGCCTTCTAGATCTGCGCGATCGGTTGCTCGATAGATTAAGTGGTAATTACCAATACAGACACCGTTATCACTCCTCGTAAGTGAAGTGAACCGAGGTAAGCTATTGAGTTAAATATCTTATAACAAAAGCAGTGTCTAAAAAAAACTTTCCTGGGTAACCATCATTCTCGGTGGAATAACGACAAAATCTTTATCCCAATCTCCGGTAACGAGCCTCTCTAATAGCGGACAAGAACTCTTTCTTTCTTCAAATGTTGCCCCCATAAATTCCGCAATTTGTTTTGAATGTTCAACCAAACTTTCATAATTGCCGACGCCAGTGTCTATGAAAACAAGTCGTTTATAGTTGCGGTATTCGGTATCAATAATATACCGGGCGTTTTCTTCCCCGTATTTCGCGCTATATTTAAGAAACTCTGCCTTTGGCTCGCCGCCCTGATCTATCCACCCCTTATTTACATAAATGGTTCCCGGACATATATCGAATTCCTGCTGATAAATTTGTCGTGAACCGAGTAAAAGACTGATGCAGTCGTGAACCCTTGGAATTACAAGCGTATGAGTTTTCGAATGAAGATTAACAACACCGTTTGAACACAAACCGTAGCCAAAAAGTAGGGTGTTATGGTCTTGGTCTGCATCAATTCTGGCTTGTAATTCCAAGTTAAGTTTTCGGGGCTCTCGATGAAGAGCATAGGGCAATAATTCATAGGACATTCCTTGAGGCAGAACTTTTTCGATTTCATCGGCAATCGTATTACACGCAAAAATCTTCGCTTTCATTTAATGCTCACACTCCTCTTGACGGTATCCAGAGGCAATAATCTCAAAGTACTCCTCGATAAAAACCTCGCCATAATTTGTGTCACTAGTTACTCTATCTTGGTTCACGATAATCTCAGGGTTGGTTATACCGGCTTTCTTAGCATTTTCCAAGACGATTTCCTTGCCCTTTGTTAGAATTCTATTGCGTGCATCTTCAGAATACATAAATGTTTCACAGCCCCAAGGCGCATGAACTTTATATCCAGGCTTCATGATGGCAGTAATCTTTTCGGCTACTTTTCCCATTGCAGCTCCAACAGCGCTGGCAACTTCACTGTGTTCTGGAATAAGAACCTCGGTTTTGAGTAAGTTACCCACCTCTGGTAAATAAGCGGATACTGGAGCACCGATGGCGACAATGGGATAATTTAAGCCAATTGGAACACAAATATCTAAATCTCCTTTAGTTTGTTTAAAAAAGGGTTCAAGGAAAAACTTAAAGTTCTTTTCCTTGGTAATATCGAAGGTATATCCTTGTTTCCTAGCAACACTTTGTAAGGTGGCAAGAGCTATTGACTGAGTCATAGTCTCGATGCACCGTGTTGCAAAACTATCAATACTTGAGCCATAAGTCGTGGCGAGAATTCTTGCCCCTTCGAGGGAAGCCTCAACATTCCATAGTTGCAACAGCCCAAGGCAATGCAGAGCATCTGTCGGAGTAAAGGAAATGCGCCCAATAATCCGAGCTTGTTCAAGGGATTTTAGCGCAAATACGCTCACGAAATCTCCAATTCGTTCTTTCAAAAATTTAACATTATGAGGTCCATCTTCAAGCCCCTTGACTATTCGCTGTTCATCGCGACTTAAGCTCTCTAGGGAAAGGGGCTTTTTAACGAGCATCCAGCAGTCGAGAGTTTGTCCATCAAAGATAGTTCCATTGAGGGCTTTAGATCGATGAATTTCGCGCAACTCCTGGATTAAATAAGAATAGCGCATGCTGATAACACAAAGTGGGGTAACCCGCGTCGGTCCAACACACAGTTGACCCTTCCCCTCAACCCCTATATAACTATCCCCACCGATCCCAAAGGTGCTGATCCCTGCGGTGTTGATATGTGTTTTCCACCCAGCGACTATTGCCCCTTCTTCATGCATTCTCCAGTATTTATTTTTAACGATTCCTATATCAGTGGTAGTACCTCCCATATCGAGAGTTAAGAAGGTTTCCATACCAGACAGAAACATCGCACCAACTACGCTCGCCGCAGGGCCTGACAGGATTGTTTCAATGGGCCTTTCGAGTGCTGTCTCCTCAGTGATCAGAGACCCATCCCCTTTTACAACCATAAGTGGAACAACAATCTTTTTACTCGTTAGTACTTCTTTGACGGCCACTAACAAATCCGAGATGACATGCAATAATTTTGCATTCAAGCAAGCTGTTACTGTCCGTTCATAGTGACCGATACTTGAGCTTAACTCATGAGCACATATAATGGGCACATCCCATTCTCTTCGTACTAACTCCTTTGCCTGATTCTCATGTTCGGGATTGCTGATGCTGAAAATTCCAGAAATAGCCAAAGTGTCAACTTCGCCTTTCATTTGGCCTATTACCTTCGCAAGTTCTTCCGTGTCAAGTTCACACTTTGCCGTTCCTAACCCGTCATGCCCACCTGAAACGACGCTAATCATTTGTGCTGGGAATTCCCCTGTTGGTCTATAGCCTATTAAGATTAATCCTACCTTACCGCCACGCCCTTCAACAATCGCATTTGTAGCGAGTGTCGTGGAAAGAGAAACCATCTTAATCTGTTTAGGATCGATTTCTCCTAAGTTATCGATACATTCCTCAATCCCAATGGTCAAGTCCTGCGGTGTTGTAAAGGCTTTTGCCTTCGCAACAACAACCTTGCCCTCAAAATTCAAAAGCACACCATCCGTATAAGTCCCTCCGGTATCAATACCTAAGATATAGGACACAGTTATCACTCCCCACAAGTTCGCACTTCTAGGATGTTTAAATGCAATATTCATGCCATCTTCTCCCAGTAAGGTAATATTTCAACTACATATATAGGTTTGCCTATTATTCAGTCATAATTAGTTGTTTTTTCTTGTCAACATAAGCTCAAAATACTTCTGTACTGAAATATAAGGCTTTGGACGGCAAAATCAGGTATGTATTTTTCATAATTGATTACTTTTGATTTTCGTTTTTAAGTCAGTATTAACTTGCCTCCGCTTTATATTAACTTAAATTGATGGTCAGATTTATAAAGTAAGAAAAATCGAGTACATCATTTTCAATGAACTCCGCTTTCCATCGGCTAATGTGTAATGGGGACTTGTGTTATGGGGACGGTCCCCATAACACTCATAACACACTAAGAAGGTTTTCTGATTGTGACGTTGAATTAAGTGGATTGAGTATCATAAAAATCTTATACGTAAAGATTAAAATAACGAGATTGGAGATGCCTCTATTGCTTGATTTAGCTAAAATAGTCATTAACTCGATCAACTTCCAAGTCGACCATGCTAAAACTCAAACCCAGTACCGAAAACCGCTTATCGGGTTTGCTTCAGCCAATGACCCCTTATTTAATCAAATGAAGGAGATCATCGGTCCCCATCATTTACATCCAACTGAACTTCTCCCTGATGCACAAACAGTTATCGCCTTTTTCTTACCCTTTGCCGAGACAGTAATAGAAGCTAATCGAAAAGGTTCACAGATTGCTAGAGAGTGGGCTATAGCCTATATCGAGACGAACGAACTAATCGCAACTATTAGCTCAGAATTAGAGAAAGAATTAGCTGGCCATGGAATAAATGTGGCTATTCAACCTGCTACTCACAATTTCAACGAACAGGATCTTACAGCAAGTTGGTCTAATAAAAGCATGGCCTATGTTGCTGGATTAGGGACCTTTGGCATCAACCACCTTTTAATTACCCCGGCAGGATGTGGAGGGCGTTTTGGCAGCATGGTAATCTCAGCCAAAATTACACCATCCCCTCGACCAACTGTGGAAAATTGTCTCTATCTTAGAGATTCAAAATGTCAATTTTGCGTAAAGAACTGCCCAACCGGTGCTTTAACTCTTCAAGGTCTGGATAAACAAACATGTTATGCTCATTTACTGGAAGTGGACAAACTGTTCCCTGACTTAGGATTATGCGACATTTGTGGTAAGTGTGCCGTAGGACCCTGTGCATACTACAATAATCGCTAAACTTATGTTATTCTTGAACATATAAGCTCGAAGGAGGCTAAATCATGCTAGAATTACAAAGTTTATCTTTAGAAATTGAAGGATCTAAAGGATTTGAGATTCTAAAGAACATAAATCTTCAATTTCATGAAAAAAAAATATATGTTATTACAGGACCCAATGGCGGGGGGAAATCCTCGCTAGCCAAAGTTATTATGGGAGTGTACCATCCTACCCAAGGGAATATCCTACTCGATGGACAAGAAATCACTACAACAACTATTACCGACAGAGCCCGGATGGGTATTGGCTATGCTTTTCAGAGTCCGCCTCGTTTTAAGGGCATAAAGGTTAAAGAACTCTTAACTATGGCCGCCTCACATAATCCTGAAAAAGTGAATATTTGCGATCTGCTTTATGACGTGGGATTATGCGCCCAAGATTATCTTAATAGAGATGTTGATAGCAGTCTCTCAGGTGGAGAAATGAAAAGGATCGAAATTGCCACTGTGCTGGCACGCAATCTAAAGATTGCGGTATTTGACGAACCAGAAGCAGGCATCGATTTATGGAGCTTTCAGAAGCTTGCCGAAACGTTTAGAAATATCCACGAGAAATATGATACAACGATTATTATTATCTCTCACCAAGAGCGCATAATGGAGTTAGCGGATGAAATTATTATCATGTCTAATGGAACAATCAGTGCCCAATCCGAAAGAGACATCATTCTTGCTGGAATTTTAAGTAACGAGGCTTGTGCTTGCAGCACTAAATGTGTGAAAGGGGTTGGTCAAAATGTTGAATGCGTTAGATAAACTGATGCTTGAGAAAGTGGCCGATCTCCATGAAATACCCCAAGGGGCTTACAATATCCGTAAAAACGGACAAGGAGTTCAGCGCAATACAACAGCGAATATAGATATTATCACGAAGCTGGATAAACCGGGAATTGATGTGATCATTAAACCCTATACTAAGGGGGAAAGCGTCCATATTCCAGTTATTGTGACTGAAGAAAACATTAATGATGTTGTTTATAATACCTTTGAAGTGGGCGAATACTCAGATGTGTTGATTGTTGCGGGCTGCGGAGTTCATAATTCTGGAGATCTCAAATCACAACATGACGGAATTCATACTTTTTATGTTCGAAAAGGGGCTAAACTTAAATATGTCGAGAAACACTACGGACAAGGTGACGGAAAGGGACAGCGGGTCCTAAATCCGCAGACAATTATTGAAGCAGAAGAAGGTGCCGTTGTCGAGCTTGAACTTATTCAGATTAAGGGGATTGACCAAACAAAGCGGGATACAGAAATTAAACTTATGGATAATGCAAAACTTATGGTCACTGAAAGACTTCTTACCCACAAGGATCAAGTAGCGGAATCCAATATTAGCGTCGAGTTATTAGGAGTTGATTCTTCCGCCCAGATTATATCCCGCTCTGTTGCTCAGGATGATTCCCGCCAGGAATTTTTCTTCGATCTCGCAGGGAAGAATAAAGGCCGCGGTCATATCCAATGTGATGCGATTATCATGCATCATGCACAGGTTCATTCCACTCCGAAAATTTCCGCCTATCATAGTGAAGCACAGCTAGTGCATGAGGCTGCCATCGGACGGATCGAATCGGAACAGTTAATTAAATTAATGTCGATGGGATTCTCAGAAAAAGAGGCCGAAGATACCATCCTTAGTGGTTTTCTTAAATAAGAAGGAGGAAGCTTATGTTTAAAAGGATTTTGGTACCCACAGATGGCTCCGAATCATCACGTCACGCCCTCAAAGTTGCCTTGGAACTTGCTGAGAAATTCAATTCGGAAATAGAGCTTTTCCACGTTACCCCAACCCAGGAAGCCTACTATGGATTCGATGGGGGTTATAGTATTCTCATTGACCAAGACCAAATCGATAAAAACGGCGAATTAGCGTTAGAATTTACTCTTAAGGGCATGGAGGTTGGAGACGTATCTTTATCAAAGAAACATGTATCTGGCAACGCTGCAAACAGCATCTTAGAAGAGATTAGAAGGGAATTTGACTTAGTTATCATGGGGACTGTTGGCCATGGAGTTATTTCCGGAGCAATCGTAGGAAGTGTTACTCAACGCGTACTGGCCCATTCCCAAAGTCCAGTACTTATTGTGAAATAACAACGCTCCATACCTTTATACTATTTTCTTAATTCACGTTAAAGAAAACTTGGCTGGCGCTAAGCCTTGGCGCAGGCGGCCGCCTTAGTTGCCCTTATGCTTCCAAAAAGTATACAACGAAGTTATACTTTCTGACTAGTACAACAAAAGGCTGGAAGCTAAAAGCTTCCAGCCTTTTCCCCTACCTCACTTTCCGGGATTAATCTTAAGCCTATTTTCCTTTTACCGCTTCTTGATTGGAAGCTTACTAGCCAAATTATAAAGAGCCTCGTCAGATACTCTATATACCGTCCAATCATCCATTGGAATAGCCCCCATTTGTTTATAGAACTTAATTGAGGGTTCATTCCAGTCTAAACACCACCATTCCAATCTACCACACTTTCTTTCAATTGCTAACTGTGCTAGAAATGTCAGAAAAATCTTGCCTATCCCTTTTCCTCTCATTTCTGGTTTTACGTATAAATCTTCCAAATAGATGCCCGTTTTCCCTAGGAACGTTGAAAAGTTATGAAAAAACAAAGCAAATCCTATCGGAGCATTTTTATATTCGCCAATAATAACTTCCGCAATTTTTTGTTCAAATAATGACTCTCGAAGAACCTCTTCGGTCGCCACAACGTCAGGCAACATGTTTTCATACTCAGCCAATTCTCTAATAAAGTTCAAGATCAGGGAAACATCTGTTACTTCAGCAAACCTCAATTTAAAATCAGCCAAACCTGTATCCCATAATTTTTCCATCTCTTTCTCCTTTCAAATAGGTAATCATAATGTTCTCAGATATGAACTGCGAGTACAATCGCATAGCCCCAAAGATTTATGCCCAATTTAATTGACACATTTCTTTAAATCAATTTTAATGATATAGTAGCTCAGAGAAGAAGGAGGTCTATTTTTGGTGAAATATCTTAATTCGTTACTATTGGCAATTCCTCTTAGTATTTTCCTACATCTTTCTGATAACTCGCCCGTTTTGATTTTTCTTACTGCCTGTTTAAGCATTATCCCTCTTTCAGGCTATATGGGGAAAGCCACGGAAGAAATCGCAATCTACGTTGGCCCAAGAGTTGGGGGCTTGCTCAATGCCACCTTTGGTAATGCGGCAGAACTTATCATCACTATCTTTGCGCTTAAAGCAGGCCTGCTAGAGGTGGTTAAAGCATCCATAACAGGGTCTATTATTGGTAATCTTCTCTTAGTGTTAGGACTTAGCATGCTCCTTGGTGGATTTAAGTATAAAACTCAGAAATTCAACCGAGCGGTGGCTGTAATGCATACCTCTATGCTCCTTATGGCTGTAACAGGGTTAATCATACCTGCCGTCTTTCTTAACACCCACTCTAATCCCGCAGCTGAACCACTCAGCCTGGGAGTAGCAGCAATACTGATGCTCGTTTATTTGCTCAGTTTAATCTTTTCTCTACATACCCATAAGGATGTCTTTCGTCCAAGTCAGGAAAGTTCAGACAAACCCAAATGGTCAAAACTTAAGTCTTTTACCATTTTACTAATAGCTACGTTCTTTGTCGTTATCGAAAGTGAATTTCTGGTTGCAGGCATCGAACCTGTCGTTAAAACCCTAGGTATCAGCGAACTATTTATTGGAGTCATCGTTATTCCGATCATCGGCAATGCCGCTGAGCATTCCACCAGCGTTATTATGGCCCTGAAGAACAAAATGGACATTAGCTTAGAAATCGCCATTGGCTCAAGCACTCAAATTGCGCTTTTTGTCGCACCCTTACTGGTCTTTATCGGATACTCTATGGGCCAACCCCTTGACTTCTTATTTACCAGTTATGAACTGATTGTCATCATCATGGCAACCGTCATCACCGCGATTATTAGTATGGACGGTCGCTCCAATTGGCTAGAAGGCGCCCAGCTTTTAGCAGCCTATTCCATTATGGCCTTAGCCTTTCTTTTTGTTTGAACTTTCCTTTTCACCTCAAAAAAGCAAATTCCTACTTTCAAAGAACTCCAGGCTGGAAGCTTAATGCTTCAAGCCTGGAGTTCTTTTTCTTCTAATTTCTAGGGCTTTCCCTTTGTTCCCTTTGTGCTAAAAACCGCTTAAACTGTAGTCTTACTTCCCCCTAAATAAGCTTCTTTAACTCTGGGATTAGCCGCCACTTCCTCTGCTGTACCATTATAAACAATCTTACCTGTTTCCAAAACGTACGCGTAATGGGCAATTTTCAAAGCCTGACGTACGTTTTGTTCTACAAGCAGAACCGTAGCACCCTCCTGATTGATTTCTTTAATGACTTTAAAAATATCAGCCACAACCATCGGAGCCAACCCCATTGAAGGTTCATCTAACAATAGGAGATCCGGTTTAGCCATCATAGCCCTGCCAATCGCTAACATTTGCTGTTGTCCACCAGAGAGGGTCCCCCCAAGCTGGTTTTTGCGTTCCTCAAGCACCGGAAAGCGATTAAAAACCGAGCGCAGGTCAGCCGCAACCTGACCATCCTTCCTTTGATAAGCACCCATCTCCAGGTTTTCCAAGATCGTCATTTGACTGAGGATATTTCGTCCTTCAGGTACTAAGGAGATCCCAAGGGAGACAATCTTATGCGGCGCCAATCCCTGGATCTGCTTTCCTTTATAAATAATCCGCCCGGATTCTGGCTTAAGTAACCCAGACAAAGATTTCATAGCCGTTGTTTTACCTGCCCCGTTTGCTCCAATTAGAGACACAATTGAGCCAGCAGGAACCTCGAGATCAATGCCTTTTAGTGCTTTAATACTACCATAACCAGTAACGAGTCCTTCAATTTTAAGCACTAGGCATCCTCCTTCCCCAAATAGGCTTCAATGACAGCTGGATCCGCCTGAACTTCAGTGGGTGTTCCTTCTGCAATTTTAACCCCAAAATTAATGACGACTAAACGATGACAAATATTCATCACCAAATTCATGTCATGTTCAATGAGGAGGATAGTCTTGCCCATTTGGTTGATAGTTTTAATCAGCCTTTCAAGATCCTCAGTCTCGTTTTCATTCATACCGGCTGCCGGTTCATCTAGAAGCAGAATTTCCGGCTCAGCGGCCAAGGCCCTGGCAATTTCTAAACGTCGCTGTCTACCATAAGCCAAAGCCCCGGCAGGGGTTTTAGCACTGTCCTCAATTCCAACCAATTCCAGTAATTCTTGAGCTCGTTTCCTAGTCCTTGCTTCCTCCTTACGTTGGGCAGTGGGCTGAAAAATACCGGCCCAAAAGCCCGACTTAGTCTGGGAATGAGCCCCGACCATCACATTTTCCAAGGCCGTCATCTGATCAAAGAGCTTAATATTCTGAAACGTTCTAGCTAAACCAAGTTTAGTCACCTGGTACGGCTTCATTGCTAATAGACTACGATCATTAAAAAGAATTTCCCCCTTAGTTGGCGCAAAAATGCCAGTAATCAAGTTGAAAAGAGTGGTCTTGCCGGCGCCGTTAGGCCCGATAATACCTAGAATCTCTCCCTTTTTCAGTTGAAAACTTATATCATTCAAGGCCGCTAGACCCCCAAATTCTTTGCTTACGTGCTCAAGAGTTAAGATCACTCTGAGGACCTCCTTCCTAACTTGGTACGCCAAAAGCGGACCGTCTCTTCAGAAATCAGTCCAAGCGGCCTAAAGGCCATCATTGCAACTAGAATAGCCCCATAGATCATCATCCGATAATCAGATGCTGCACGTAAAAATTCGGGCAGAAGAGTAAGGAGCAAAGCACCCAAAATAGGGCCCCACACTAAGTTACTCCCACCAAACACTGCAAAAATAAGAATCTCGACCGTTCGATGATAATCAAAATCCTTGGGACCGATGTAGAACGTCAAATGAGCCGATAGTCCACCAGCAACCCCAGCAATAAAAGCTCCTAAAATAAATGCTAAGATCTTAAAGTAAGTAGTATTGATTCCCATTGCTTGCGCCGCCGTCTCGTCTGCCTTGATCGCTGCAAACGCCCTTCCTACTCGGGAGAACCCTAAACGACGGGTGAAAAAGAGCAATAGTACAAGGATCACTAAAAGAATTAGCAAGACAGCACAATTGCTTATTTGTTGCAGGCTTATGCCCGCGAAACCGTCGGCAAAACCCAAAGTGCTTAAAACGTTTCCAGTTAGGACATTTAAGGATGGTATCCCTGATATCCCCAATGCTCCGTTTGTAATCTTTAAATTCAGAAAGATGACCCTAACCACTTCGCCAAATCCCAGCGTGGCAATTGCCAAGTACAAGCCATTGAGTCTAAGAGCGGGAAAGCCGATAATGAGAGCAATCAGCACTGAAGCCATCCCCCCTGTAGGGATAGCTAGATAAACGGGCAAACCTAACTTAATGGTTAACAAGGCAGACGAGTAGGCTCCAATACTCATAAAGCCAGCGTTACCCAGCGAAAGTTGCCCAGTAGCTAAAGTAAGGTAAATGCTAATCCCGAGAATGGCATTAATCAAAACAAACATCCCGATTTGGAGATAATAAGGATTCAGCAAGGAATTTATCATTTATTTACCTCCTTGCTGATCACGGCTGCCAAAAAGTCCTTGGGGACGAATAAAAAGGATCACGATAATCATCCCAAAAGCAACCGCATCTCTATATGAAGAATTTCCATAAGCTACACTGAAAACTTCGGCAATGCCCAAGATCAGCCCACCTAACATTGCCCCAGTTATATTACCCATACCACCCAGGATAAGAACAGCAAGGCCTTTTAGCCCCATCGTAATTCCCATCGTCGGTTCCACAGCGTTAAACGATAAACCCACCAAAACCCCAGCTACGGACCCTAAAGCTGAAGCAAGTGAAACAGTAAGAACAATGATCTTATTCGTGTTGACTCCAAGCAAATTGGCCGTCTCAATGTTTTCAGCAGTCGCTCGAAGTGCCTTGCCGATCTTTGTCTTGGCGAGCCAAAAGCGCAACACCAGCATTAAGGAAAATGAAACTGCCAAAATAAAAATTTGTACTAGAGATATTCGCATCGGTCCAAACTCAAAAGCAGCTGTAAAAGAAGAAGGGAAATCCCTACTTTGCGGACCAAATAATTTCAAAGCGACACTTTCAAGAAAAATTGAAACTCCGATCGTGCTTATCAAGGGTGCTAAATGGGAAACGGCCTTGCGCCGTAAAGGTCGCAAGGCCACTCTTTCCAAGATGATCCCCAGGATAGCGCCGGTCAACGCAGCTCCAAGCATTGCTACAAAGATATTAACTTTTAGATGAGTCACTAATAACAAACCCACGAAAGCCCCAAACATGAAGATTTCACCATGTGCCATGTTGACAATATTTAAGACTCCCATGATTAGGGTATAGCCCAGAGCTATAAGGGAATACGTGCTTCCCAACGTCAGGCCGTTGACCAGCTGCTGCCAAAACAATATTGTTCACTCCTAATCGAATGCTTATTTGAACTCTGTGAACTGGCCATCCTTAACCAGTAGCACAGTAGCTTCCATGACTGGATTACGTTGAGCGTCAAAGGCAAATTTTCCAGTTACCCCTTGGAAGTCCTTAATTCCAGCAAGACTATCCCTTAATTTTTTTCGGTCAGTCGCAGAACCTGACTTATCTAAAGCTGCACTCATGATGTATAAAGCATCATAAGCCTGTGCTGCAAATTGATCTGGGACCTTATTATATTTTGCTTTATAAGCCTCGACAAATTTCTTTACATTCGCATCATCCTTAGCAGGAAACCAAGGGCTAGCTACAAGAGCACCTTCTGCAGCAGTTCCAGCGATCTTCATTAATTGAGGGGAATTAAATCCATTCCCACCGACAAAGGGAACCTTAATCCCCAGTTCCCGTGCTTTCTTTAGGACCAGCGCGGCTTCTTGGTAAAGGCTAGAAACCATGACAGCATCCGGTTTCAGAGAGGCAATTTTCGTCAACTGAGCTGAGAAGTCTGTATCCTTGTCCGCGAACGTCTCAGTGGCAACAATTTGTAAACCGCTGTCCTTAACCGCCTTTTCAAAGGTTTTATATCCAGAGACAGCAAAGTCATTGTTGTTTGAATACATAAGGGCAACCGTTTTTAGCTTATATTTATCAACCGCTTTTTTTACTGCTGACGGTATGGCCACAGACTCCGGCAAAGCATTGCGGAACACAAATTCACCAATATCTGTAATTCCTTCAGCGGTTGTTGAGGTACCCATAATTGGAACACCGGCCCCGTTAACAATCGGGCCAACAGCAAACATCTCGCCGCTTAAAGTAGGTCCAATAATTCCTACAACACTATCCTTATTAACTAATTTGTTAGCTGCATTAATCGCGTCCGTTTTCTCCCCGCGTGAATCCTCGTACAAGAGATTAATCTTGATCTTATTCTTAGCGTTAAGCTCTTCCTTAGCCATATCTAATCCTTGTTTGATAGCCTCCCCATAAGCAGCGCCCCCACCGCTCAAGAAAGAAATAACTCCAATCTTTGCTTCCTGATTCGCTGCAGGCTCTGTAGCAGTCGGTGAACTAGTCTTACCGCAGCCTGCTACCGACAGAAGCATACCACTCAAGGCAATTACCGCTACCCCCTTTAGAAAATGTCCCTCGGAAAATAATTTCATTTTTGATTACACCCTTTCTAATAAATAATAAGAGACTAAAATAAAATGTATTATACAATAGATACAACAAATTCTACATTTTTTTATAAAATCCTTTAAATAAAATAAAACTCTAAAAATTTCTCTCACGAATCAATTCACTAGGCTGATATAGGTAACTTACTTCAGGTGGAGTTTCAACTCCATCTGAAGTTTAGTTGAGCTTATCCAGATATAAATACTACATGCAACTCCCCAGGGCCGTGGACCCCATTAACCATTTTAAATTCAATATCCGCCGTCCGACTGGGTCCGCTAATCATGGAAAGATAGGTTTGGATATCTCGCCCGAAGCATTCAATAGCCTGATATCTCAAATAGCGGACTGCATCATCTAAAGAAGCGACAATTTGGCGAGGACTGACGAGTGCTATATGAACAGGCGGCAAATTTGATACGGCTCGAATATGCCCTTGATCCTCCCCCAATACAAGAGTGCCATGCTCAGCAATAACTGCTGAAACCCCACTTATCCCAACTGGGGCTGACTCAATTTCCGGGCGTAACCGCTTTCGAACCGCCTTAAGAATATCTGCTTTTTCCATTTTGTCACTAACCCCAGCATAAGTAGCCAGTGATGTTAAGGTTTCTTGCTCGGATAGGTTCCCCGCTGGAAAATCCGGATGAGCCGACACTTTATTCAACAAGTCGATGGCCAGAGCGGCAAAATGCGTTTCCGTAACCTGCACGCCGGCTTGACGTAGCTTTACAGATAAGCCCAACTCCGTCAACAAGGGGCTATAAGCCTGAACAACTGGACCTTGCCCAGTTAAAGAAAGAATGTGTTTTAAGGCCTCATCCGGAGTGTTAGCGCTAAACACAGAGCACCCTTTGGCCGTCAAATTTGCCTTAGCCTGTTCAAGCAAAATTGGAAAGGTTTCCTTCCGAGCAGCCAACATTTCTTCAACTTGGTGCTTTAGCTCGGGGTTTTTTCGCCATAAATCATCTCTTCTGAGGGCAATTTTTTCTAAAATATCCGCCAAAGCCATTTTTATTTCCTTCCTTTCCAACCATAAGCTAAGGCTAATAATTCTATCGGATGAAAGGTCTTTTGTGACAAACCCTCCTGGAGAATCCCATCATTTAAATGCGTTAAGCATCCGGGGCAGGCCGCCGCGACTGCCTCAGCCTCCGTTGCCTTAATGGACTTAAGCTTGCGCACACGGACCTTTTCACTAAGTTCATATTGTTTGAAACTACAGGTACCCCCGAAACCACAGCAACCATCCGCATCAGCCATTTCACGCAGTTCGAGACCTTCAATAGCCTGCAAGAGATCACGGGGTTCCGTTTTTACCCCTTGGATCCGGCCTAAGTGGCACGCTTCGTGATAAGTGACAGAGTGCACAGAAAGCGGGTGTTGATTCTCAAGTTTTAGATTTAAACCAGCCTCAGCAAGATAAACGGAAATATCTTTGACTTTAGCCGCTAGAAGCACTGCCTTCTGACCTCGGACATCTCCAGTCGGGAATAGTCCTGGCATTATCTCCCTAAGATGGCTTCCACACGTAGCACAGGCCACGATCACTGCATCCACCTTATCTGGGTTAAAACTTTCGATATTCCTCTCAGCCGCTTCCCTAGCATGCAATAAATCTCCGTTCAGATACATTGGCAGCCCACAGCAAACCTGATCCTTTGGTATTTCAACTTCGATCCCATGTTGACCAAGGACTGCCAGAACTGCTTCGCCTATGGAGGTCTGTGCGTAATTAATCAAACACCCTGTGAAAAAGGCTACCCTTCTTTGAGGCGCAGACTCGCGTGACTTAGTTTTGATAAGCACCCGAGCCTGATCTCCTTGGGAAAAGAGTCTTGCCGTGTCTTCAGGTCGCACCACCACAGGCCAAGAAGCTTGGAAAGATTGCTTGGCTAATTGTGGCAATAAGCGCCGATATGTCAGGCCAAGGGGAAGTCTCTGCTTTTGCCCGTATTCTTCTGAGTTAAAAAATAGAGACTGCAGTTTACTGCCCACACTAGTCACTGTATGAAGTGTTTTCTCCTGGCTTAAGGCCTTAAACGCTGTACCCCAGAGCGGTGAAAGTCCTTCCTGACTAACTTGTTTGGAGCGTAAAAGATTGATCATACCCGGAGTATTGATATGGGACGGACAAGCTTCAACACAAGCTTGACAGTTTAAGCAAAGAGAAAGACCACTCTCTTCGGCAGCTCCTAGTCCTTTCTGCACTGCAGCAGTGATAATTCCCCTGCCCCCTAAGTACTTATCTCCATAACGATCCCCGATTTCCCGATACACCGGACAGAAATTAAGACAACTACCACAATTAATACAGTATAGACTTTCTTCGCACCCTTCCTCTATCGCCTTCTTACGGCCATATTCAAGCAAAACGACATAAACTTCTTCCGGACCCAGCCCAGCGATAAATCCCTCACCATCGAAGTCTAAAACCTTGCTCGGCCCTGAAATAGCTGATGCATAAGTACCAAAATCTTGACCAACCCCAAAAACTGATGCTGCTCGCACTACAGTAAAAGCATCTTCGAGGGTCGGTACAATCTTTTCAATTCCGGCTATAGCAATATGAATCTTGGGTAGGCTAGTGACTGCCCGGATATTTCCTTCGTTTTCCATAACGATAATTGAACCAGTCTCCGCAGCAATAGCATTAGCTCCTGATAAACCGACATCCGCTGTAAGTAGGTAGTCACGCAACGAAACCCTGGCTGCCTTTACTAACTCCTCAGCGTCCGCAGGGAGAGCTTGTCCAAGGTCGTTGCTGAAAACCTCCGCTACTTTTTCTACAGACATATGAATCGCCGGAGCTAGGGAATGACTGGCATGACTATCAGCAAGTTGAACGATCCGGTCCCCTAAATCAGTCTCTACCACCCGAGTTCCCTGATCAATCAAAGCTTTAACTAAATCAATCTCCTTAGCGGCGTTGGATTTGGATTTGACGACCAGACCCTGACGCACAATGCCAGCAATATATTTAACTGCATCCTGCTGGTTAGCGGCTTTATAAACCTTACACCCATTTGCTTCGAGTTTGGCAACCGCCATCTCCTCCATGGCATCAAGATTGTCGATAGCTGTTGTTTTTATTTGCCTAAGCCTATTCGAAAGTTCCGGGTATTGGGGAACCATAGATTTCATGGCTCCGCGAATGACCCCGAAAGCCCGTTCTCTCCCTTTCTCGGAGTCCTTATCATCAAGCCCTACTCTTATTCTTTGTTTAAGTTGTTTGCTTCCCACATGAATCCTCCTTAGCTTATAAACACGATGATATTTTCAACACTCCACACTTTAAATACAGCTTAACAATTCTACAAAATACGCAAATATTCCTCCCTGTTATATAAAACAATTTCATTTTACGTAGAAATAAGGCTGGAAACGTATGCTTCCAGCCGATACTAGGTTCACTTGGGGCTCTTTTCATGATCACACTAATGTCCTAACTACAAATAATCAAACGTATCACACTAATAATATTTTCCTAACTCTTACATAAAAATATCAATAGAATTTCATAATAAACGTGATTAGAGGGAGGAGGTTCTTATGAAGGATTTATCTTCAAGGACAAAAAAGTGGCTTCTCATTGGATTGCCACTGCTAGTTATTGGTTCAGTTTTTCTATTTATGCAATACGAGCGGACATCAACCACTCATTATTGCGGAACTACCTGTCATATTATGAAAGCTCCCTACGAAACATCTTTTCATAGCGTGCACCGCGAGACAAATGGTGTAGGGTGTAAAGATTGTCACATTCCCCATGATAATATTCTTGAGCAAATTATCTACAAAGGATATTCGGGTGCTAGAGATTATTATAAGAACACCTTTGCCCAACCTGATGTGCTCCTTACGAAGGAATGGAGTAAAAAAATTCTTCAACGCAACTGCATTCGATGTCATTCAACGGTTGTTGCACGAATCAACACGAGTGATGGAAAACAATGTTTCGATTGCCATCGCGGAGAACCGCATGATACACGCCCTCAGACTTTTAGCACCCAAACGGTATACACACCAATTCGTTAAATGGAGGTATAAATTGAATGCAAAAATACTGGCGCAGTTTCCTGTTGCTCGGTCTCATCCTATTTATGAGCGGACTTCTAATTTTTGGATGTAGCCAAAAAACACCCACCCAATCCACAACTGCCACTATACCTGAGGGAGAACTCGATCCGGCCGTATGGGGAAAAGTATACCCGGATCACTATGCTAGCTATCTTAAGCAAAAGGAACAAACCAAAGGAAATTCCAAATATGGTGGTTCAATTCCGGAATCACATCTGAAAGAATCTCCTGCCCAAGTAAAACTTTTTGCAGGCTATCCCTTTTCTGAAGATTATAACGAAGAACGAGGCCATGTTTGGGCTTTGGAAGATGTAACGAGGACCCTACGTATTGGGCCGAAATCAATCAGTTCCTGCTGGAATTGTAAAAGTCCTAACGTCAAGCCGCTTGTCGAAAAAATGGGAGATTCTTTTTGGTCAACTCCTTTTGCACAGTTAAAAGATCAAATTAAACATCCTATTGCCTGTGCTAACTGTCATGACTCTAAAACAATGGCCCTTGTGATTACCAGTATTCCGCTACTTGATGCTCTAAAAACACGAGGTATTGATCCCAACAAATTCAGTCGGCAAGAAATGAGAACTATGGTATGTGCTCAATGCCATGTCGAATATTACTTTAAACCAGATAATAAGAAGGTCACCTTTCCTTGGAAATATGGGTTGAAAATGGATGATGCAGAAAAGTTATATGAGGAGATTAGTTTTAAAGACTGGGACCATAAAGAAAGTCTGGCCCCTATGCTTAAAGCCCAACACCCTGACTACGAATTATTCTCTACAGGTGTACACGCGGCTAACGGGGTGGCCTGTGCTGATTGCCATATGCCCTATGTAAAACAAGGTCAAACTAAAATATCCTCACACCACCTACAAAGTCCACTTAATTCTATCTCTCAATCCTGTCAAACCTGTCATAAACAAAGCGAAGAATACCTAAAGAATCAAGTCATAGGCACACAGGACACGGTGTTTAAAACTAAGGTCTCATTAGAAACTGCGCTCTCTGAGGCTATCGATGCCATCTCAACTGCCGCCAAGAACCCAGCCGCCAAAGCAGATATGATGAACCAAGCACGTTCTTTACATCGCAAAGCTCAATGGCGTTGGGATTATATCTCCGCTGAAAACAGTATGGGTTGGCACAGCCCTAAAGAAGCCTTAAGAATACTCGGAGAAGGGATTGATATGGCTCGGCAGGCCCAGCTCAAAGCGAATTTAGCAGTAGGTGCTGCAGTTGGAGGTGCGTCTGGTCCTGAAGCAGGGAAAACTCCAGGAGCAGGAACTTCAGTTGATGCTGCCGGGCCTCAAACAGCGCCGAAACAGTAAAAGTAATAACTTTTACGCAAATTCCAGCTCAAAAGGTTTTAAAGAGCAAGTAGTTGTCTAAATAAAGATGGACTACTTGCTCTTTATTTCTAATCCAATCGTGAGACTTCCACATCTTTAAGTGGGAGTGATACCCCGTACTCAGCCTTCGTTGAGCTTTTCCTAGGTTAGTTTACGTACCACAAAGTTATCTTCAATCAGAAGCCAGTTCTGAGGAAAATCATTTCCCAATACCCAATAGAAGAACCCTCGAATCCCTAACTCCTTGACTATATCAAATTTAGCCTGCACACTGCGAGCATCTTCAAACCAGACTTCATGCCGTTTGCCCTGCGCATCCGTATATCTAAACCACGGAGCTTGTGAGGTCTTATCATAGCGGATGCTTACACCATAACGAATAGCAAGCTCCAAAGCTCGTTGAGGACTAACAGATTTGGCAAATTTGCCCCCGGGCACATATGGGAGGGTCCAGTCATAGCCATACAGGGGCATCCCCATCATGACCTTTTGTTTTGGCACGACGGATACAGCATAACGCATAACGCTTCGCATCTGTGCTATTGGGGATACAGCCATCGGTTCCCCTCCGGACCATCCCCATTCGTAGGTCATCAAGAAGATGAAATCGACAACTTGACCAATGGCTTTATAATCGTGACCCTCATAGAGAACTCCTCGTTGTTCAGCTCGATACTTTGGTGCCAAAGCTGTGGAAATGAAATACCCATGAGCTTTTAATAATTGTCGTGCTTTTCTTAAAAAAAGCACATATCGTTCCCGGTTCTCTGCCCCTAGATACTCAAAGTCAAAATCAAGACCTCGGTATCCCTTCTCAGCCATAATTTGAAGGGCTCGATTGAGCACGCGATCTTGCAACGCTTCGTTTGTCAAAATCGCTGTGGCAATTTCTTTACGGAATTGGCCACCCTCAAAATTGGTTAAAACCAAAAGAGGGGAAACTTTATCCTTAAAAGCGGCGCTCAACGGCAGCTGATCTTCAACTGGGGTAAGATTTCCTTCCCGATCGACGGCATAGCTGAAAATGGCAAGGTAAGTTAGGTGCTCTCCTACTTTATCAACCGCTGTAGCAGATCGGGTTCTAGTCATTCTAGGATCGATATAGGCATTTGTTTCGACTATTTGCTTCGCTTTCTGGGGTAAGTATAAGCGTAACCCAACCGGAAGATGATTAGGATTTGGGATCTTATTAATTCGGACAATCTCCTCAACCGATACTCCATAGCGACGACTAATACTCCATAAGCTTTCTCCCGCCCTAATCCAGTGGTATTGGCCGTTAATAGGTATCACTAAGGTTTGCCCAACGACCAACCGATTGCGATCCGGAACCTGATTGGCAACCGCAATCTCCTGAACAGAAATACTATAAGCTTGAGCAATTTTAACAAGAGTATCTCCAGGGCTTACGACATGTATTTGCATAAATATCCTCCTCTTCTAAGCAAGCAAATCTCTTCTGTTAATTTATGTTCAGAGAGTAGTTATCGCGCCTCAGAAAAAATTGGAGATGCAAATGTTTTGCCGCCAAACCTGTACATAATCAGGATTTAGGCTATAATTAGTTAGGATTTTGAAGTTATCGGATAGGCTAGGTGATACTTAATGAACTTTAAATATAATCTTGATGAAATTCCCCCTGTGGGGCATCTCCTGTTATTTGGTCTGCAGTGGCTGGCCATTATAATTCCCATTATACTTATTATGGGGACAGCAGTAACAAGCCTTCATCCCAGCGGGATTGGCCAACAAGTAGTCTATATTCAACGGCTATTATTTGTAGTGGCCGTTGCCTTATTTTCGCAGGTGATCTGGGGCCACCGCCTTCCAATAATCTTCGGACCAGCGACGGTATTTTTGGTTGGGATTTCGGCTGGAGGAAAGAGCAGTCTCGAGGCGGTCTATACTTCAATTTTTCTAGGTGGCCTAATATTAACCGCTGTCAGTATTACTGGATTATTCGCCCATCTTAAGAAACTCTTCACTTCAACCGTTGTAGCCGTCATCTTGATTCTAGTTGCCCTTACCCTTACACCGATGATTCTTAACTTAATTACCACTCCAACCACACAGGCCAGTTCCTTTGCTAACCTATGTTTCTCCTTGGTGATGGTACTCAGCATGTTTATCGCAGCAAAGTATTTACGGGGTTTGTGGAAATCGACACTCATCTTTTGGGCTGTAATCAGTGGAACGTTAGCTTACATCCTTCTTTTCCCCCAATCCCCTCTTCCGACTTACAACCTTCCGGCAGTTGCCCCCTTTTGGAAAGGCCTAACACCTTCTTTCGTTTTCGATTCGGGTGTCTTCCTCTCCTTTATGATTTGTTTTCTTGCGCTCTCGGTCAACGATCTCGGCTCCATTCAAGCGGTTGATGAACTTCTCAAACCGGATGATATAGAAAAACGGATTACTAGAGGGGTCACAGTGACTGGATTAATCAATGTACTATCTGGGTTCCTAGGGGTCATCGGTTCTGTCAATTTCTCCTTCAGTCCAGGAGTCATTATCGCCAGCGGAGCAGCCTCTAGATATACCTTGATTCCCGCAAGCCTAGGGCTTTTGGCTTTATCCTTCCTACCAAAAACCATCGCAGTTTTAGGCAGTATCCCTTCTGTCGTGATTGGCAGTTCCATGATTTACCTGATGTGCTCCCAGATCGCGGGTGGTCTTCAGGTCGCTTTGAGCCAGAAATATAAATTTGAATATGGGCTAATTATTGGACTGCCTATGCTCCTAGGTGTTATCATATCCTACTTGCCCCCGGCAGTTCTTAACACCTTCCCCCCTATTCTAAAACCTATATTAGGCAATGGCTTTGTGGTCGGGGTGATCGCAGTGTTGATCATGGAACACTTGGTGTTCCGCCAAAAACGTTAAATACTCTCCCATAATCGGACATCCACTTTGACATCATAAAGAGTACTTCCTGCAGCTCTATCCGTTAAACGTTGGGAGGTAAGGGCATTGACCGTACTATCTCTTGACATAGTTTCCATCGAAAACAGACCTTCAGTTACAACGACTCCCTGGGGAACGGTCATCGTTAACTTGAGGATAAACGGTACCTCACCTCGTTCATTAAAGGCGATCACTTTCTGACCTTCGAGCAAATTCTTAGTTTCAGCATCTTTGGGGTTCATTTGGAGGTAAGCGGCTTCCTTCTTCCGTAGTAAATCAGGGCGTTCATTAAACGATGAATTCAACGAGTACAAACTAGGTGCGCTCATCAGATAAAAGGGGGCATCATCCCCATAAGGCTCAAAATAGCGCGGCAACGGCTCAGCCTCCGTGGGATTATAGAGTTCGATTTTACCAGATGGAGTAAGAAAGGTTGTTTTATAATCTTCGGGTAGAGAGAGTTCGACGAGACGGCCTGCATGGAGTTTTGCCATGTCAACCCCTTCTAGCCAAGGAGTTGGTGGGTCAACGAGTTGATGAATAAGGTCATCGGTTGTTTGCTGAAAAAAGTCCTCTTCAAAACCTATAGCTTGAGCAAGCAACTGAAAAACCTCCCAGTTCGACTTAGCTTCACCAACTGGAGGAATTACAGCAGCTGCTTTCTGGATGCCATAATGCCCATAGGAACGGTAAATATCCGCATGCTCTAAGGAACTTGTGGCCGGCAAGATGATATCGGCATAGCGAGCGGTATCCGTCATAAATCGTTCATGAACAACCGTGAATAAGTCCTCTCGCCTAAGTCCTTTAAGGATCATCGTTTGGTCAGGGGCAACGACGGCTGGGTTAGCGTGATAGACGTACATACCCATAATCGGGGGATTTGATAATTCCGTCAGTGCGTAACCAAGCTGATTCATATTCACAACTCTGGTTGGTTCTTTTAATAAATCATTGCGCGTGACTCGCTCTGAATGAAATGCCATACCTGTGGAAATACTAGCGAGCAGTCCACCCCCTGGTTTGCCCCAAGCTCCGACCAATGCGGGCAGACAGGTAATCGTGCGAACCGTCATTGCCCCGTTGCCATATCGGCAAAGCCCCGATCCCAAGACGATAAAAGGCGCATAAGATTTGCCATAATGAACCGCCATTTCTTCAAGCAACTTAACTTCGATCCCTGTAATTTGACTTACTTTATCCGGAGGATAATTGGGCAGAACTTCCTTGCGGAGCTGCTCAAATCCTTGGACAAACCTGTCCATAAACGCCTGATCTATCAAGCCTTCGCGAACTAGAATGTGCATGATGCCGAGAGCCAAAGCGCCGTCAGTCCCCGGTCGTACTAATACGACCTGATCAACCATCCGCGCCGTAGGATTTTCATAGGTGTCAATCAGCCAAATAGAGGCACCCCTTTTTTTCGCTTCACGAACCTTATTCAGTAAATGGATGTTAGTCGCTAAGGCGTTCGTACCCCACAAAAGAATAAAATCGCTTTTTCCCACTTCATCCGGGTGTGGTGCCAGGGTATCCCCCATGACTGACGCCCAACCATAGCCCTTTGAAGAAGAGCAAATAGTGCGAGCCAATCTGGAAGCGCCTAAGCGGTGGAAAAACCCCTCTCCACAATTGCGTTGGACTGTACCCATTGTCCCTGCATAAGAATACGGCAAAATCGCTTCCGCACCATATTGAGCCATAATCCCTTTCCAACGATCGACAATGACTTGAATTCCTTCGTCCCAACTAATGGGTTTATACTGGCCTGTTCCTTTTTCTCCGATGCGTAGTAGAGGTTGGGTTAACCTCTGAGGAGAATGAACAGTCCGTTCATAATGCACCATTTTAGGACATAGAGTTCCTTTAGTAAAAGGATGTTCCGGATCCCCCATTACCTTCACTGCTTGACCATCAACAACTTCGACTAGCAGCCCACACGCATCCGGACAATCGTAGGGGCAGACAGACCGTTTTAGTTCAGGATTCATGGTACACTCCCTCTTCTGTCATAGTTCTGATCGCAATACCTAAATTACATTGCATTCAATATTATTTATCATCGGTTGCCTTGCCGTCACCCATAACCGGTATTGTATCTCCCAGAAACGTCGGTTTCGGTTTAATAATGTTTGTCCACACAAAATCCTTGTTCCTTGCAGCAATTTCTCTGATCTTATACATCTTCATAGCTTGTCCATAATCCCGTCTGTCAGCAGCAACACCATACGCTTCCATCCCTAATGCCCTAGCAACATAAACTGCTCTCATGAGATGATACTCCTGAGTAACAATGATTACCTTCTTCACTTCAAAGATATCTCTTGCTCTATACAAACTCTCATACGTGCTAAACCCAGCATGATCCATAAAGACATCTTGATTCGGTACCCCTTTGTCTTTTAAAAAACTCTTCATAGAATTAACTTCATCGTAATCTTTCCGTCCATGATCTCCACTCACGATTAGCTTAGGGGCCTTCCCTTGCTCGTAAAGTTCATATCCAGTCGTTAATCGATCGTTGAGCATGGTCGACACTGTTCCGTTGGGAAAGACATAAGCTCCTAAGACGAGAATCGCATCAGCGTTAGGCACTTCGTCTGAGTTAACGATGTAGTTTCTACCCACAGACTCAACGGCCTGATTAATCACAAGCATAGAGGTACTAGCCAGAATCAATAATAGCACTGGGATCAGCATCACCTGTTTAAGGCGCTTCTTAAAGGATACTAACTTAACCATTGCACACCTTCCATAACTGTTATTTCTGTAAAATATACTACATTTTTACCAACTTATACAAGACTAACAAATATCGGTGTTCCACTCCAGCATTGGTTTAACCACTCCAGCATTGGTTTAATAATAATACCCAACACAAGCTCAAATTGATGTTTTCGTTTAAAAAATAATCCGATTCTATCCCCTTCTATACTCTTGTGCATATCATAATTAGCCTGAACAAATACTATGCTTTATTACATATCTAAATTATAATTGTAATAGCTATCTTTGTATAATAAAATTTATAAAAAGGAGATTTGGCGATGTCTAATTTTAAAGAAGTTAAACCAGAGCAATTTGAGCATAGTCCTTTTAAGCTTATAGGAAAGGATTGGATGCTGATTGCCGCAGAAAAAGACGGAACGGTTAACACGATGACTGCCTCTTGGGGTGGCCTTGGGGTAATGTGGGGCAAAAATGTAGCCTATATCGTGATCCGTCCACAACGCTACACCAAGGAGTTTATAGATAACTCCGACACATTTTCACTTACCTTTTTTGCTGACAGTTTCAAAAAGCAATTGAGTTATCTAGGCACTGTATCAGGCAGGGACGAAGATAAAATTCAAAAATCGAATTTGACCGTCCTCCATACAAGCAATACGCCTTATTTTGAAGAGGGAAATATCGTAATCTTCTGCCATAAATTGTATGCCCAAAAACTAAAGCCAGAGTGTTTTATTTCTCCAGAACTGAACGAAAAATGGTATCCAGATATTGATCATCATACCTTATACATTGCTGAGATCACAAATATTCTTGTTAAAGAGTAACGAGCCCTACGAAAAGTAGAAGCCAATATCTCCGATTAGTGTTCAAAGATAATGGCTTCTACTTTTGTTGTCTTCTCCTGTATAACAGTATCAACTTCTATATCGTTCTATTTTGCAGGCACGTATCCGGTTTTTTCCACTAAACCTTGTCCCTCCTCGGATAATATCCATTGAATAAATCGACTGACATTCTCCTTCTGATTCGATTTCAAAGTTACTGCATAAACAGGAACCGTAAAGGGATAAGTTTTATTTCGGACCGTTTCGGGGGTCGGTTTAACCCCATCGATTGCTATATATTTAATCTGATTGTTTTTTATCATCTCGCTTGAGTAATACATAAATGAATACCCTAAGGAGTTCTTAGCATTTTTATAGCTTGCAACCTGACTAATCATTTCGCCCATACCCCCTGCATAGGTTTCCTTGGTTTGCTCTAACATCGTGATGTCTTTCATCACTTTATTTTGCATGATCGTTTGGCTCCCTGAGTTTTCAGGACGTTGATAAGGCAATATCTTGCTCCATGATCCACCAACTTCTTTCCAGCGGGTGATTTTACCAGAGTAGATATCTTGAATCTGTTTTATGCTCAGATTCTGAACTGGATTCTGAGAGTTTGTGAAAAAGACAAACGCCTCACTCCCGATGGGTGTTAAAACAAACTCATCCCCTTTGGCTTTAAGTTCCTCAACATGAGCTTTTGACGGCTCCGCAACAAAGATAATATCAGTCTGACCCTCGATTAAACTCTTGTAGGCTGTACCGGTTTTTGAACACTTCACTATATCGAGGGGAAACTGTTGACTTGCCACAAAAGCGGTATAGAGATCTTTATCGTTGTTGTTCTTATTTGCTCCATAGTAGTCGCCAAGTCCCTTATAGACCGCTTCAACAAACGCCGCATATACTGGATAGGCGGCTGTAGCACCGTCAAGACGCGGCATGGAATCAAGCTCTGTAAATTGTAAACTGGCAGGTTTATCAAGCTTGGCGAGTCCGTTCTTATCCTTGAACGGCGCTTTTTCCATCAGATCAAATTCCGTTAACTCACTCCCGACCGTTGACTTCCCATAAAGCAGTTCTGTCATACCATTATCAATAATCTTTCTTGTTGTGATCCCAGAAAAAGCAAGGAGAGAAATACAAAGCAGGACCAAGACCGCTTTAAAGTTTCTTGATAGAGGGCTACTTACCGCGGTCTTCGCTGTCCACTCAAATAGAACAATCCCCGCTAGAAACCCAATATACGCCATAAGCTCTGCCACAGGTATGATGAAAGGTAATCCTGATAAGGAAAGACCAATGTCAAAGATCAATAACATAGGGTTCTTGAGAGCATACACTCCCCACCAGCCAGAATTAAGATTTCCGTTGGAAAGTGATAGTGCCAGAATTGCAAACACCAAAGCATAGATAATTGGCACAAGGGCAGGGAGATACCTTTCCTTAGCCGAGTCGGGCTTATACTTAGACAGCCTCGCAAAAATATAGCCGACACATATCCCTATGAAAGCTGAACCTAAAAAGGCTACCCCTAAAAGAATTAAATTTTTAGCATCCTTGCCCAGTTCGTATAACCTTAGCCCATCTGTAATTGACGAAACAAGGAGCATCCCTATAGTAAGTAAGAACGGAAGAAGGATCATCTGGGTTGCCAATGAGGTTCCCAGATACCCTTTATTTGATTTCATCGTTTAACACCCCTGCTCTCTATTAACTACTCTAATAACTACGACTACTTAATCTACTTAATCTCGATTCACCCTATCCCTTATAACCTTACAATTCGGCAAATTCTAGTCTAGTCCTCCTATAGTGCTCTTAGTATTTCAAGAGTATTTCATTGAAATAAAAACAAGGCTGAAAGTATCCGCTTCCAGCCTTGTTTTTATTATTTTGACGTCATTCTACTTATGCCCGCAGTAATCTGCGCCAAATGATGATTTCCGTGCCATGCATAAAGGTCAATTAACTTCTTAATCGTTAATAGCCCAACATCCGGGTGAATTAACTCCCTCTCAAGACCCGACGACGATAACGACCTCAGTAGAACGACCAAGCGTTTATGCAATCCTTCAAGAAGTTTTGTGGATAGTTCAACAGGTAACTGAGAGTCATTTAGTTCAGCCCACAGCACTTCATCATAAGGCTTGATGGTGGGTTTATCCTCTGTCATGGCCAGCTTAACTCTAATATAAGCATTCATATGAGCATCCGCTATGTGATGGATTAACTGGCGATTAGTCCAACTGCCTGGTCTATAGGGAGAGTCAAGCTGTTCATCCGTTAATTTTTCGACAGCCCTAATTAACAACTCAGGTAGCGCTTCTATTTGGTCTATTAAAAAATTAATTTGTTTTTCCTGGACCTCTTTTTCAAAATCAAACGTCCCAATTGGATATCGTAAATCCTCCACAAACGTTCTCCCCCTTCTCCTCTTCTGACATGTCGTTACTTATCAAGATTCGATGAAATATAACCGATTCCTCCCATTAGAGTTACCTTCTAAGTTAATAAACCTAAAATTTAAACGTTGCAAAATAATCGGCCGGTGTTTCTGCGCGGCGTATTAATTCAGTTGAACCGTCCTCTTTTAACAAAACTTCAGCAGACCGCAGTTTACCGTTGTAGTTATAACCCATCGCAAAGCCATGTGCACCAGTGTCATGAATTACAATTAAGTCGCCAAGCTTAATTTCAGGTAGCATACGATCAATTGCAAATTTGTCGTTATTCTCACACAGACCGCCGGTAATATCATATTTATGGCTGCATGGCTCATCTTCTTTACCCATAACAGTAACATGATGATAGGCACCGTACATTGCGGGACGCATGAGATTGGCAGCGCAAGCGTCGACTCCAATATACTCCTTGTAGATGTGCTTTTCGTGGATTACAGTTGTAGCAAGGCAGCCGTAGGGCCCCAACATAAATCGTCCAAGCTCAGTGTATATCGCAACATCGCCCATTCCTGCAGGAACGAGAATATCCTCATAGGCCTTGCGAACACCCTCACCGATAGCAAAAATGTCAGCTGGCTGCTGCTCTGGATGATATGGAATACCAATGCCCCCCGAAAGATTGATAAAAGCAATATGCACTCCCGTTTCTCGGTTTAAAACAACCGCTGTTTCAAACAACATTCTAGCAAGTACAGGATAATATTCATTTTCTATAGTGTAAAGGACAGCGATGCTGTCCTTTTGTTGCGTAATAATTAGAATACTTATCCCCCATCCCAAGTGCTATGGGAGTACTCACGTCTAGTCTATGGCACTTAAATCAAACCATTCTTGTCATCTTTCTAATCCTCTGCTCAAGATCATCTCCCACCTCCCATGTCGTTGAACCGCCACCTAAATCAGGCGTGCGAATGTTTCGTTCGGCAACCTGATCTTCAATAGCTTTCATGACAAGGCTAGCAAGCGAGTTTTCTCCATGATGCTCCAATAGCATCATGGCAGCCCAAACCGCTCCTAAGGGATTGGCGATCCCCTTCCCCTTGATATCCTGACAAACTGGCTATTTTATAATTACGCATAGTTTTTCTCCTTAATTCTTTATTTTCTTACCCTTTAACTGACAGGCGCCATCCCAGATTATTTCCCACCCTCTTAGTTTAGCTTCTTTTAGAAGCTCTTGGTCAGGATTAACGGCCACAGGGTGTCCACAAAGCATTAACAGTGGTAGATCATAAATTGAATCAGCATAAGCATAAGCTTCGCCCATGTCAAAAATCACCCCTGCCTCCGTTTGTTTCTGCAGAAACGTTCTTAGGGCCTGTACCTTTGAGGGTCCATTCATAATAGAGGTTATTTGTCCTGTACAAACACCGTCTATTATTTCAATCTCGGTCCCAAGCCAAGAATTCATACCCAGATCTCTGGCTACCAAAGCAATAAACTGCGAGAAGGCACCCGAGAGAAGCAAAATTTGATCATTTGACTCCAGGTGAGCCTTTAGCCGACTAAGGGATATAGGACTGAAACTTTCTCTTGCCAACTCTAAACATTGCTTAAAAAAGCCATCTATTTGAGTCTCACTCATCCCACACATCATTTTTACTATGCCGCTTAAAACTCGCCTAATCGCTAATTGACGACATAGTCCAAAGCGATACAATATGTATACCCAAGACATTGAAATATAGAACTTACGAATCTTTTTGCGCATCCCTTGGTCTTGACTTAGGACCCGCAAGAAGATACGGGGGGTTTCTTCAAGATGGATTGTGCCATCAAAATCAAAAATCACAAGGTGCATTACGAAAACCTCCCAATGAACTACACTTAATCATAACCCTTATAACCCATATTTTCCCTCAACTATACAATTCTCTAAAAATATATCTATTCCTTCTATCATCAGCCATGAAATTATTCATTGGTTCGCCTCTCTATTTCACAGAATCTCGACTTCTACCACAATAAACTTTCACAATTTGCACCTTTTACCTTAACATATTTCAGATATCCTTATGGAAGTGGCCACTTAGTCCGATGAAAAGAACCCAAAATGATTCACGCATAAGTATGGCAAAATCCTAGGGATCATAAATCTAACACGAAAAGGGGCAAATAATTATGGAAGAGGAAATTCGTTCAATACTCAATGACAATAATACCGCTTCAGATAACGTAGACGACATAAAAAAGGAAATCAAAATAATACCAACTACCGAACAACCTATCGCCCAGCCTAAACCAAAGAGAAAAGTTATTGCCTATGCCAGCCTCTGTTTAATTAGCGCAGTCATCGGTGGTCTCACTACAGCTGCCTCCTTCCCCTATATCTATCCTACTAACGCATCCCCTCTCCCGCAAACAGCTAATTCCTCGTTTACCCAGGTTTCGAATCCTACTGCCTCTGAAACCAATTTCCCGGTAGCCCAAATTGCTAAGAATGTTGGTCCAGCCGTTGTTGGTGTTTCTAATTTCCAATCCGGTCGTAGTTTTTCGGGAAGCTCCAGTCTCCAAGAAGCTGGAAGCGGCTCTGGTTTTATTATTGATGCTGCAAAAGGCTATATTGCCACGAATAATCACGTGGTCGAAGGTGCTCAAAAACTCACGGTCAGTTTAAGTGATGGACGCAATCTTGATGCGAAAGTAATCGGTGCAGATCCACGCACAGATCTTGCCGTCTTACAGATTTCAGATACCAAGAATCTTACTGCAGTTAAGCTAGGGGATTCTTCAAAGGTGGAAGTTGGCGAACCAGTGGTTGCTATTGGAAATCCCGGCGGGAACGAATTTGCACGTTCCGTAACCACAGGGGTCATCTCTGCAACCAATCGCAGCTTAAATCTTCAAGGTGAAGCCAGTTACAATCTCATTCAGACTGATGCAGCCATAAATCCCGGCAATAGTGGCGGACCGCTTGTCAATTATCTCGGACAGGTCATTGGCATTAACTCGGCAAAATACGCAGAAACAGGCTTTGAAGGAATGGGCTTCTCTATTCCAATTTCAGATGCCATGCCAACACTTCAACAGCTGATCACTTCAGGTGTAGCCAAACATCCGGCCCTATTAGTGAGCACGGATGATCAATATAACACTTACGCTAAAGATAATAATAAGCCCCAAGGGGCCTACATTTCATCAGTTACAGTGAACGGTCCCGCCGCTAAAGCCGGACTTAAAAAGGGAGATGTCATCACCAAGATTAACGCGGGTGCCGTGCAAAATTCCTCTGATCTAATTCGCGAACTCTATAAAAATAAGGTTGGAGACAAAGTAACCATAACCTATATTCGGGATGGACAAACCAAGCAGGTTGAGGTGACGCTAGGAGAAATATCTTCAACTTAATTTAAGACCATCAAATCTCTGGTCCTCAGCCAACTTGAAAGTTCCATTTTAGGATTGTAAGAACCCAGGCTAAGAAGGTAATCCATCTAAGTCTGGGTTCTTGATCCGTTCATGATTCTTTACTCTCACTAAAGATTGTGCTAAACTGCACCATTATAGCAACTCTCTTTCTTTAAGTGATGACTAATCTCAATTAAATAAAAAACCAGATCTTCAGCCGAAACCGGTCTAGCAAATAAGTATCCTTGCACTTCAGCGCACCCTTGGGAGCGGAGAAAATCTAACTGGGCTTCGGTTTCTACCCCTTCAGCGATGACTCGAAGACCCAAATTATGAGCGAGTTGAATAATGGTCGTTACGATCTCATTTCCGCTTTCTCTTTCGTCTGACCGGGTAGAAAGTGCCTTAACAAACGAACGATCAATTTTTAAAGTGTCTAGAGAAAATTGGCTTAAATAGCTCAGTGAAGAAAAACCTGTGCCAAAATCGTCCACTGAGAGATGGATTCCCATCCTTTTGAGTTCTTGAAGCATGGTCAGAGTGAAGGACGAATTTTCCATACTGATGCTTTCCGTGATTTCCAACTCAAGCCACTGGGGATCTAACCCCGTTTCCCTGAGAATCTGGGCAATCTGGCTGACCAAATTTGCTTGCCGAAACTGACGTGCGGATAGGTTAACAGCGACACGTACAGGAGGATAGCCCATCTCTTGCCAGAGTTTGTTCTGTCGGCAAGCGCTGCGCAAGACCCATTCTCCGAGTGGTAAAATGAGCCCGCTTTCTTCAGCAATTGAAATGAATTCTCTTGGCAAAAGAAGCCCCCTTTCCGGATGTTGCCAGCGCACTAAGGCTTCCATACCACACATTTGATCGTCACTAAGTCGATACTGAGGTTGATAATAGAGCAGAAATTCCTCACATACCAGAGCTCTCCGCAAATCATTTTGTAAAGCCAAACGCTCGGAAAGGGCTTGATTGAAAGCTAACGTATAAAACTGATAACGATTCCGACCTTCCTCTTTAGCATGGTACATGGCGGTATCAGCATGTTTGATCAATGTTTCGATATCCTCTCCGTCTGTAGGAAAGAGGACAATGCCTAAACTTGCTGTGATATAGACCTCCTGTTCAAGCAGGAAAAAGGGTGTTGTAAACACATTTACAAGTTTTTGGGCCACCTGTGCCACTTGGTCTTCCGAGTGCATTTCGGGCAACAGAATAAGGAATTCATCTCCCCCCTGCCGAGAAACTGTATCCCCTTCCCGTAAGCAGGCACTGAGTCGCTCTCCGGTAGCCTGTAAAAGCAGATCCCCTACCGTATGCCCGAGCGTATCATTGATGAGTTTGAACCGATCCAGATCGAGAAAAAGCAACGCAACGTGGGTCTGATGTCGATGTGCTTGGGCAATGGCTTGGTTTGCGCGATCTTTAAATAAGATTCGATTCGGTAAGCCTGTTAGCGCGTCATGATGGGCTTGATGAGAAAGCTGGTGTACGAGAGCACGTTTGTCACTAACATCGTGAAAAACAAGCACCGCCCCAATGACATCTCCTTCCCGGTCAAAGATCGGTGCCGCCGAATCTTCAATCGAAATAGTATGTCCATCCCGATGGGTAAGAGCCGTATGATTGGCCAATGCTACAATACGCTTTTCTCGAAGGCATTCAGCGACCGGGTTAACAACCGCTTTGCCCGTATTTTCATTGACAATATTAAACACTCTCAAAAGTGGCAAATCCTTAGCGCGCCTATTCGTCCAACCTGTCAACCTTTCAGCAACAGGATTGAGATACGTGATTTTTGCCAGCACATCGGTCGTAATTACAGCATCCCCGATGGAGGCCAGTGTAATCTGAGCACGTTCTTTTTCCAACCAAAGAGTTTCTTCATCTTGTTTTCGTCTAGTCACATCTTCATAGATGGCGACCACTTCACGCGTGGATAGCTTGTAGATAAAGCCTTCCCTCCACCCACTGATGTAATCGTTATGGTAGTAAGTAGCTGGGAAATGAGAAGCTTCACCTGTTCGGAAGACGTGAAGAAAAACCTTAAGAACCTCTAACGATTCATGATTTGAGAAAAATCGATCGAGAGGTTGTCCCAACACTTGACTACGAGGCAGCTTTTCAATCTGTTCAGCAGCCCTATTGAAGGCTTTACAGTAAAAGACTTCTTCGTCTTCTGAAAATTGAAAAACCGCCACCGCATTACTCATGTTTTCGAACATTTCCTCATAGCGTTCTTCGCTATCCCGTAACGCTTTGTGAGTCGCAAATTGTTTGCTAACATCCCGAATAATTGCAATAAAATGAGTAATTTCTTCCCCATCCGCTTGCACAGGGGTGAGCGTCATTTTTTCGCGGTAAAGTGTGCCCTGCGCATGGCGGTTAATCATTTCACCTCGCCATGTTTTACCATCAAGAATCGTCTCCCACATTTTCCTATAAAAGGAGCTATCCTGATAGCCGGATTGAAGAAAACGCAGGTTTTGACCCTGAACCTCTTCAAATGAGTAACCCGTAAGCTGAGTGAAGGCAGGATTAGCCCAGCGAAGCCTACCCGTTCGATCCGTAAGGACGATCGCATCAGCAGCGGCTGAAAGGGCGGTAAGTTGAATTTGAAGTTGACTTCGATCTTCATGAGCCAGAAGAGCTATGGTAATCTGTTCTGCTAAGGATTGCAGTCGCTCAATTCGCACTAAGTTGAAATAATCGGGAAGATGCGTATATAAAGCTATTGCCCCCAAGCATTGTCCATGTGCCCACAGAGGGAAAGTGGCTATCGACTGCAGATTTAAGGCTTCATAAAAGGCCCACCAAGGTTTAAACTGTGGGTTGTTGATTAGTGTCTGCACTTGTGGCTTTCCACTACGGATAGCTTCACCCACTGCACCTTTTCCCTCAGGGGTGTCGTCCCAACGTATTTTAAGAGTGCTTATATACTTTTTACTCACACCCGCTTGAGCCACAATAGCGACAGAACCTTCCGGCATTTTCAACCCAACTGCAGCAACAGGATAACCAACGGAGTTTACCAATTCATCACAGAGATATTGGAAGATAACGCTTAGCGGTTGCTCCGTAAGGATGCGCTGTGTGATACCATAGAGAATGATTTCCTGTAATTCACTGTATTTTCGCATACTGATATCACTCAATGTTGTGACCACCCAGCTCGGTTCACCCTGAGCATTGCGAATCAAGACACTGTTGAGATGTAGCCAACGTTGATCAGGTTCAAATCGTTTTAACGTGTTTGTTATTCCCTCTCGCTCTTGGGCCCCTGCTAACACGTTTGAAGTATGAGCTTTCCAGCTAAAAGGCTCTCCCCGATTATCCGTCCATGAAGTAACTTGGGTTGAAAATTCGAGTTTCTCCATTTCGGATAAAGAGGTTTCGAGTAGATCACATGCCGCAGAATTCGCGTTGAAAAATTGGCCGGAGACGTGTTGTAAAATCACACCTTCGGTTACACTGTCATATATACGTTGATAAAATCCTTCTTGCCGTTTACCAGCCTCAATTTGGCGGTGCTGCTTTTCTATCGTCGTGATCATTTCCTGATGGGTAGCTTCAAGAGCGTGCCAAGTTAGGCCCATAAAATAGTAAAAGAATACGACCGTAAACAAAAGGAAAAACCAGACTTTAAACGTTGAAATACGGAGAAGCAATTCATAATCCCAAGCCAAATAATAGTTCACCCATTCTAAACCTAAAAACCATAATCCGCTTAATAAAATATAAAGCAAACATATTTTTCTCGGAGAGATAGACTTGTGCGAGGGTGGCATGAAATGGCTCCTTTCACAGAACGTCAATAATGTTTAGAAATGATATCTCACCTTTGCCTAAGTCCTAATATTCGGCAAATTCTAATATACTCCTCCCTTTCCATGAAAAATATCCTGATTATTGTCAAAAACGCCTTAGAGGATATGACAACTGCATTATCAAAAACCTATCTACTAGATCCTGAGCGATCTGTTGCGATTTCTCGTTGTAACGATTCGAAAACGGATCACTAAATCCGTGTTTTCCATTTAACGTGTGTACATCAACAAACTTCTTTTGTCCAAGGGAACCCCTATAGTACCATCGAAAATGGTATGATGGGTTTGCTATTGAAATTTGAAAACAAATTGAAAGTGACGCCTCCCCCAAATTATGGTATCCTTAAACAAGAACGGAGACCACTTGTTCTGAACACCTATCTCTAAAGGAATGTGATGTAGATGTCTTCTATGTTGGAACAATTTCCGCTGTTTCAAGGTCTTTCACCAGAGCTTTTAACTCAGTGGGAGAGGTACTTTAGAGAGCGAAGCTTTACTAAGCGTCAAATTCTAGAGTTTCCATCAGACTGCTCGGAACCAATCTACTTTATCCGAACAGGCCGTATTAAAATTTCGTATTTATCAGAAGATGGCAAGGAATTTACAGTCGCTTGCCTTTCCTCTGGAGAAGTCTATAGTGTTCACTCTTTAGCCTTTGCCACAGCGCTCGAGAATTCAGTTGTCTATTATCTTGGTATGGACAATTTTCGACCGATGCTCGGAGAAAGTCCTGAACTTAGCTTGCGCTTGATCCGTTTGTTGGGAAACATCTTAAAAGAAACCAATGATGTCATCCTCGACTTAGCTTTTCGGGAAGTCTCTGTGCGCTTAGCTCATGTTATCCTGCGTGAAGGACAGCCAAAAGCCAACCAACGAACCAATCTACCTTATTTTCTGGACTTTACCCACGAACAATTTGCTGCTCTGAGTGGGACAACTCGTCAAACGGTCAATGAGATCCTTAAACGCTGGGAACGCCAAGGAATTGTGATCGTAAAACGTGGCAAACTTTCTGTGCTAAATTGGGAGATGCTCATCGATAAACTATAATCTGAGAAAACTAAACTATAATACATTACATTTTTTGCGCAGTATAACTGCGCTTTTTTGTTGTCTAAAAATTTCACGGGTATAAGTATGTTGTTTCCCAGTGAAGCAAAAATCCGCGATAAATTTTCATACTTGCAGAGCAATGTCGGCAAGCCGATTGAAAAAAATAGAATATTTTAATAATTTAATGGATAAGTACAGTCAAAAAAATTTTAAGGAGGGATAAATTTGAGACAGATTCTGGCCAGAAGCGAACATTGCCTCGGCTGTAAGAGCTGTGAGCTAGCTTGTGCAGTTGCTCACTCAACCAGCAAGAACCTGTTCGAGGCAATTCAGGAACTCAAACCACCGCAAAAACGGATCTTTGTTGAGTCTAATGGGGAGCTCAATTTCCCCTTGCAATGTCGGCAATGTTTAGATTCTCCTTGTGTTCATGCCTGTATGAGTGGGGCTATGCAGTTCGACTCGAACACAGGGTTAATTCAAGTTGATGAACAAAAGTGTGTAGGATGCATGATGTGCGTTATGGTCTGCCCATTTGGAGTAATTGCCGAAATTTCGACGACCCACAAAGTTGCCAAGTGTGACCGTTGTCAGGACTTAGATTATGATCCGGCCTGTGTGGCTGCCTGTCCGACAAAGGTTTTGGAATTTGTTGAGGTTCTTGAGTTTGCCCACAGCGGAAGGCAAACCTTCTTAAACCAAATGAAGGGAGTCAACTAACTATGAAATCTCATAAATCAATTGATCCTGCCGTATTAGAATTATTGCCCAAAGCGGCCTTAGATGGAGTAGAAACTGTTTGGGATCGATATGAAGCCCAACAGCCCCAATGTGGTTTTGGAACTTTAGGAATCTGTTGCCGACATTGTGTTCAAGGTCCCTGTCGAATTGATCCCTTTGGCAATGGGCCTAAAACGGGGATTTGCGGAGCCAGCGCGGATACGATTGTAGCTCGAAATTTACTTAGGCAAGTGGCTGGCGGAGCAGCAGCCCATGTAGACCATGCTTACGAGGCTGTTGAGGCTTTAGAGTTGGCAGCCAAAGGAGAAATCAATTATAACATCGCAGACGAAAAAAAATTACACCAGGTGGCCAAGGGATTAGGTTTAGAGATCTCTGGCAAAAGCAAAGCGGACCTCGCTATCGAGGTTGTTGAAGTTGCATATGCCGATCTCGCTAACCATAGTAAGAAGCCTGTACAATGGTTGATGGTCAATGCGCCTAAAGAGAGAATTGCCGTTTGGGAGAGCCTTGGAATTCTCCCTCGCAATCCCGATCGAGAAATCCGTGAAGCAATGCATCAGACAACGATGGGGATGGATGCTGACCCAGTGAATCTAGTCCTATCGACCGCTAAACAAGGGCTAGTAGATGGCTATTCTGGTCTGAAACTGGCGACAGACATGCAAGATATCCTTTTTGGGACCCCTACGCCGGTAGTCACCGAAGCTAATTTAGGGGTTCTCAAGGAAGACTCGGTTAATCTTATCGTACATGGTCATGTTCCCTTACTATCTGAGAAAATTGTCTTTTGGGCTGGCCAACTCCAAGCTGAAGCACGCTTAGCCGGAGCCAGCGGAATTTTAGTGTCTGGAATCTGTTGTTCCGGTAATGAAGTCTTAATGCGCAAAGGGATTCCGCTGGTTACTAACTTCTTAGCCCAAGAATTGGCCATCGTCACCGGAGCCGTCGATGCTATGGTTGTCGACGTACAATGTATTATGCCTTCTTTAGCTCAAGTGGCTTCTTGTTACCATACAGAGATCATCACTACTATGCCGATCGTCAAAATTCCAGGAACTACCCACGTTCCATTTACTTTAGAAAACGCGGATCAAGCAGCTCAGGAAATTGTCCGAAGGTCGATAGCTGCTTATGGACGGAGGGACAGCAAGAAAATCAAAATTCCGAATTATAAACGTAAGATTATGGCGGGATTTAGTGTGGAAGCCATCATCGGAGCACTCTCAACAGTAGACCCTGTCCAACCCCTGAAGCCTCTGATCGATAATATTGTCAATGGTAATATCCTAGGGGTTGTGGCGACCGTGGGCTGCAACAATGTCAAAGTGACTCAAGATCTCAATCATGTAGAATTAGTGAAGGAACTCCTTAAAAATAACGTCTTGGTGGTCGCTACAGGATGTTCCGCTCACGCCTTAGCTAAGGCTGGTATGATGAATTCTGAAGGTACGGAGACCTATGCCGGAGAAGGTTTGAAAGCAGTCCTGACCGCGATTGGGCAAGCGGCTGGTCTTGGTGCCCCACTTCCCCCTGTCCTGCATATGGGTAGCTGTGTCGACAATTCTAGGATTGGGGATTTGGTCACAGCTATCGCTCATTATTTGCAGGTTGATTCGGCATTATTGCCTGTGGCGGCAAGTGCTCCAGAACTTCAACATGAAAAAGCCTTAAGTATCGGAACTTGGGCTGTGACCATGGGGCTCACTACTCACCTGGGCGTTGTTCCTCCCGTGCTGGGAAGTAAAGCGGTGACTGAATTACTGACCGCAGGACTAAGTGATGTGATTGGGGGAAAATTCTATGTAGAAACAGATCCCCAAAAAGCGGCTCTTGGACTTCTTGAGGATATTCGAGCGAAACGGAAAAAGCTCGGACTTCCTAATTAAGGGAAGGAAGAAATTATGAGGTATATCGTTATAGGCAATAGCGCGGCAGGGCTGTTTGCGGTTGAAGAAATCCGAAGGCACGACACCCAGTCAGAAATTATCGTCCTCACGGCTGAACAAGAAGAGAGTTACTCTCGTTGTCTAACCACGTATTTCTTAGCAGGGGATATCCCTGTTTCCCGCCTTTACTTGCGCAATGTCGATTTCGCTGAAAAACTAAATCTAACCATTGTCTACGGAGTCGAGATTACTGGCATAGATCCAACAAGTCAACGGGTTCAAAGTGCTGATGGACGCGAGTGGGAGTATAGCAAGCTTTTACTTGCCATGGGTGCTTCAGCTAATAAACTCACGATCCTGGGCGGAAACCTTCCAGAGGTTTTTACCCTGCGCACCATGAAAGATGCTTTAGCTATTAATGATGTCTTGGAGCGGGGAGCGCAAAAGGCAGTCATCATCGGAGGGGGTTTGGTCAGCCTGAAGAGTGCTTATGCCTTAAAAAGGCGTGGGCTTGAGGTTACCGTTTTGATCTCTTCCAATCAGATCCTCTCCCAAATGCTTGATGAAAGAGCAGCCGGCTTAATTCAGGGGCATTTAGAAGCGAATGGACTGAGATTTCTCTTACGGACGGAGGTTGAGGCAATCACCGGAAAAAACCATGTTCAAGGCGTTTTAATCGCAACTAAAACAGAACTTGACGCTGATTTAGTACTTGTTGGCAAGGGGGTACGTCCAAACCTAGGAGAATTAAAAAATGTCGGTTTCAAGATGGGTCAGGGTCTTCAGGTAGATTCCTCTTTAGCCACTAATCTTCCCCATATTTATGCGGCTGGGGATATTGCTGAAACCTGGGACCTTGTTCGCCAGAAGTTCGCCGTAAACGCCACTTGGCCAAATGCTACAGCCCAAGGCAGAATTGCTGGAGCAAATATGTGCGGTGGAAAAGAAATTTATCCAGGATCTCTAGGCCTAAACTCCGTGGACTTCTTTGGCCTCTCAGCCATGTCTGCTGGAATCACGAAACTCCCAGAGAAAAAGGGTCAGGGGGATTGGGACCAAGAAGAAAGCCTAAAAATAGTTAAAGATATACCTATTTATCGCAATCTACTTTGGCAAGGGAACATCCTAAAAGGCTTTGTACTTGTTGGGGATACATCTCAATGCGGGGTATTGACAGCCTTGGTGAAAGCAGGTCGGCCCCTGACACAAGACCAAAAGAATTTAACTATGGGAAAAAGAGGAACCCTGGCTGTAGGAATGATGAAGTAAACTTCTTATACTCGAAACAAGGCTGGATGATATTTCCTCCAGCCTTGTTTTTTGATTTATAGTTCATATGAAGAGATACATCTACCTTGAATTATTTTGTGGTCATAGATGGCAATTAACCTTACATTATGATAGTTTTTCAAGTTGCAAGCCTGTCTCATGCCCATTAAGGTTCTGCTTTTCCAGGCCAGCGTCATTGATTCTCTCTATATAATCTGCTAGAGTCTCTTGTTTAATATAATCTTCATAAAGTTCGACGGCCTCAGCTATTTCCTTATCTCCATTAAAGTAGATTTTAATTCTGTCCATCATTTCATAGCCATTATATTTTCTCATTTGCTGTACTTTGGAGACAAACTCTCTGGCATATCCTTCATCAATCAGCTCTTTGGTCAGCGTTGTATCAAGTATTACGAATAAATTGTCCTCCACAGTCATTGTAAAGCCTTCTTTGGCAGCGATAGTGGTGATTACATAGTCCTTAACTAGATCTACAAGTTCACCCTCTACATCAATCGAAATTGTTTCTCCAGCTTCTAATCTCGGCACAACGGAAGAAGCGTCAAGGGCTGCCAGTACTTTGCCTAAGGACTTTACTTTAGATCCAAAGACAGAACCAGCCACTTTGAAATTAGGCTTTAAGCTAAAGTTCATATACTGGCTTAAATCCTTGGCAAACACAACCCGTTTAACGTTAAGCTCCTCTTGGATTAAAGGAAGCATGTAGTCTATCAACTGTTCATATTTGCCGTCAATCAATATCTGCTGGATAGGCTGTCGTACCTTGATTTTCACCTGTTCCCTTGCCGCTCGACCTAGACCCACTAAATTTCTGACCAGATCCATTCTGGTTTCCAACCCACCATCAATCATCTCTGAATCGGCGACCGGGTAATCTGCTAGATGAACTGATAGCTCATCGGTCAAGCTTCGATAGAGTTCTTCAGAAATATAAGGTGCAAAAGGAGCCACAAGCTTAGATACTCCCACAAGTATTTCATAGGTCGTATTGTTAACCGCTTTCTTGTCATCCGTAAGCTCGTTACCCCAGAAGCGTCTGCGTGAACGTCTTATATACCAATTCGAAAGATCCTCATTGACAAACTCCTGTATCTTTCTGACTGTTTTAGTCAGATCAAAGGCACTCAGATCTGACTCAACCTCTTTGAGAAGGCTGTTATATTTTGATAGTACCCAGCGATCAAGTTCAGGTCTATCTTGATAAACAATCAAGAAATCTCGGGGGTCAAGCTTATCGGTAGTGGCATACAGTGAAAAGAAAGCATACACGTTTCTCAGCGTACTGAAAAATTTACTCTGTACTTCCTTGAGCCCTTCAATATCAAATTTAGTAGGAGTCCAGGCTGGAGAAACATAGAGTAAATACCATCTTAAAGCGTCCGCTCCATATTGATCAAACAGTTCAAAGGGATCGACTGTATTTCCTTTGGACTTAGACATCTTATGCCCGTCCTTATCGAGGATCAAATCATTAACTAACACTCGTTTATAGGGAGCGACTCCCTTGATAAAGGTTGATATCACAAGTAGAGAATAGAACCATCCTCTTGTCTGGTCAATCCCTTCACAGATGTAATCGGCGGGAAAGAGTTGATCAAAATTCTCGCTATTTTCAAACGGATAGTGATGTTGGGCAAAAGGCATCGAGCCACTGTCAAACCAGCAATCAATGACATCTTTCACCCTGGTCATTGCTGCGCCACATTTTGCGCATTTAATGTGAATATCGTCCACAAAGGGCCGATGCAATTCAATCGTTTCATCCAGCGTTTCCAAGGCATTATCTACAAGTTCTTTTCGAGAACCTATGGATGTCGTGTGTCCGCAATCACATCTCCAGATATTAAGCGGCGTTCCCCAATATCGGCTTCTAGATAAAGCCCAGTCATTGGCATTTTCCAACCAGTTGCCAAACCTTTTTTCTCCGACATAATCAGGATACCACTCGACACGGCTATTATTCTCCACCAATTTATCTTTGAATTTAGTGACTTCGATGTACCAGCTTGGTTTAGCATAATACAGAAGTGGGGTCTGACATCTCCAGCAGTGAGGATAGTTATGCTCCATCTTTTCTTTTTTAAATAATTTTGCTTCTCCATGCAACCACTTGATAATATCTAAATCCGCATCGATGACAAAGTTCCCTGCCCATGGTGTGCTCACAAATTTCCCGGTTTCATCGACAGGCTGAAGCACTGGTAGATTGTACCTGCGCCCCGTGTTATAATCGTCCTCCCCGAAGGCTGGAGCGGTATGAACAATTCCTGTCCCATCCTCAGTGGTTACATAATCACCGACCGTCACGAAAAAGGCCTTCTTATCTGGTTTTACAAACGGCATCAACTGTTCGTATTCCACAAATTCCAGGGCTTTTCCCTGAATTTCTTCCAGAACCTCAAACTCTTCACCCAACACTTTATGTGCCAAAGTCTTAGACACATAGTAGATCTCATTATTTTGCCTAACCTTGAAGTATATTTCTTGAGGATTCACGGTCAGCGCCACGTTCGATGGCAGCGTCCAGGGCGTTGTGGTCCAAACCAGAAAGTATTCTTCAGCATCCTTTTTCTTAAACTTTACAATCACAGTATTGGTTTTTATCTCCTTATAGCCCTGGGCCACTTCGTGAGAAGCCAATCCCGTTCCGCAGCGCGAGCAATAAGGAAGGATCTTGTGGCCTTCATAGATCAAACCTTGTTTAAAAAATTGATCAAGGATCCACCAGACACTTTCAATATAATCATTATCTAGCGTAACATAAGGATGATCCAAATCGATGGAATACCCCATTCGCTTAGTCATTTCTCGCCATTGCTTCTCATAGCTGAACACAGATTCTCGACATTTTTGATTGAAGTCAGCAATTCCATAGGCCTCAATCTCCTGTTTGCTAGAAAGTTTGAGCTGCTTCTCCACTTCAATTTCTACAGGCAGACCATGAGTATCCCAACCGGCCTTGCGTTTGACCTGATAACCTTGCATACTTTTATAGCGGCAAACTGAATCCTTCAAAGTTCTAGCTATGACATGGTGAATTCCCGGTTTGCCGTTAGCTGTGGGAGGGCCTTCGTAGAATATGAAGGGTGTTTTACCTTCCCTAATTTCTATGCTTTTATCCAATATCTCATTATCGACCCAGAAATCTGCTAGCTCGCTTTCCTTTTTAGCTACCAACAGATCCGATAGCGGCTTGAAGTTAGACATAATCATCTTCCTTTCGTGTTGTATTACTAACGTCGAGTTAATAACATCAAAAGTCCCTAAGTCAATGACTTAGGGACGGATTATCCGCGGTACCACCCTTTTTATTAATGGACAGCTCAAATAAACAATCCATTAATCGCTTAAAGCATGTAACGTATACCTACGGAACAGCTTAAGATTATTTCAGCTGCCCAACTCCAAGGGGATCTTCATAAAAAACCTTCGTCATAATCTTTCAGCCTAGGATTATGTCTCTATAAAAACCAAGTCCTTTATTACTATCCTTTTCATAGTTGTTATCAAAATTTTGCCCAATATCCCAAACGATTAAACCCTATATCAATTATCATATTCCAGTTGCTCAAACATTGTCAAGAGTCCAAGAAAGTTGTTCTCCATTGAGACCTGCCCCTTAGGCCGGCCTCTTTCACTGGGCTTTATACTGTTTCAATATGATGATATGATTATACCAACTCACTTAATATTAAAGAATTCAAGAGGTTTATATGAAAACAAGGGTTAAAAGAATACAAATGTTTTTAGCATTTTTGGGCTTTAATCTAACATTCGCAGCAATACTGGCTCCCTTTATAGTGTTTTGGGGACCTTTCCAAGCCCTTAAAACCGTGGCGGTTGGGTCGGTCTACACATCCAGACATCCTCAGGTTGTTAAAATCTTTCTGTCCCAAGCAGAAATAGATCGGCTTATGAACGTCAATACTTCTCAACAAACTAGCGCCGGACAGTCGATAACACACTCCAATGTTATAGATACAGGTTCAGAAATCACCATTGAAGATATCCAAGGTCCAAGCTATAAAGGCAAAGTGATGCTGATCAAAGACCCTAAACGAGTCAAATTGGCCGTTACCAAAAAAATGGGTGTTTCGGGAGAACAGGCCAGCCAAATGGTCAAGAATCTAGGGGCTGTTGCCGGAATTAATGCCGGAGGCTTCTATGACCCGGATGGTAAAGGAAACGGAGCTTTCCCAGATGGTTTAACCGTACAGAACGGAAAATTAGTCCACAACAATGTGGGAAATCGAGCGGTCAATATTGTCGGATTTAATGACCAAGGAAAACTGATTATCGGGAGTATGACAGCCACTCAATTGGAAGCGAACCATATTCTCGAAGCCGTTACCTTTGGTCCTAATCTTATTAAAGATGGCAAGCCTGAAATTTTGGGAGACGGCGGTTGGGGAATTGCACCCCGAACAGGAATTGGTCAAAAGGCGGATGGAACAGTCATTTTTGTTGTCATCGACGGACGTCAACCTACTTGGAGTATTGGAGCGACCTTACGGGACCTGATGAATGTCTTTATTAATTACCAGGCGGTGAATGCCGTCAATCTCGATGGCGGATCTTCCTCTATTTTCGTTGATCAAGGGATAGTCACAAATCGGCCGAGTAGCGTTTTCGGGGAACGTTATATTCCAACAGCTTTTATAGTGACCCCTTAGCTCTATAAACTTTCGTAATTAATTCATAATACACCTTGCATTTGGGATTAATACCCCTATATGATCTATTAGATTACATATTGGGAGGTTTAACATGACTAGGTGGAATGTTTATGTTACTAATGAAATACCTAAACCTGCTCTTGACATGCTGGCAGAGTATTGCGACATGGAAGTAAATCGTACGGGCCAAGTTCTTACAAAACCAGAACTGTTAGAAAAGGTTAAGGGTAGGGATGCCGTGCTTAGCCTGCTTACTGATCCTATCAATGCTGAGGTGATGGATGCTGCTAAAGGGGTTAAAATCTTTGCTAACTATGCTGTCGGCTATAATAACATCGAAATCCCGTCCGCAACAGAACGGGGAATTATGGTCTCTAATACACCGGGTGTGCTTACGGATACTACGGCTGAAATGGCTTGGGCTTTATTGTTCTCCGTAGCCCGGAGAGTCGTGGAATCAGATAAGTACACGAGAAAGGGAAAATATAAGGGGTGGGGTCCGATGCTCTTTTTGGGACAGGACGTCATCCACAAAACCGTTGGAGTAATAGGTGCCGGAAGAATAGGCTTGTCTTTTGCTAAAAGAGCAAAGGCTTTCGATATGACGGTACTCTATACCGACATAGCGGCTAACCCTCAATTTGAACAAGAAACCGGGGGGGAATTTGTCAGCTTAGAAAGACTTCTCAGAGAATCGGATTTTGTTTCGATCCATACTCCCCTTCTTCCGGAAACGTCCCATTTAATCGGTGAACAAGAGTTCAAGCTTATGAAAAAAACAGCGATTTTGATTAATACTTCTCGTGGTCCAGTCGTGGACGAATTAGCCCTGGTGAAAGCTTTACAATCAGGGGAAATCTGGGGAGCTGGTCTTGATGTCTACGAATTCGAACCTGAATTTACAGAAGGACTTATGGAACTCGACAATGCCATCCTCTGTCCTCACATTGCCAGTGCCACGATTGATACTCGCACTAAAATGGGAACTATTGCTGTCTCGAATATTTTAGCAGCGATGAGGGGAGAACTTCCCCCTAATTGTCTTAACCCGGAGGTTTACAAACCGAATTCAAACTAAATTTAAAGGGAAGTGGTATTTTCAATGGAAAAAGTATTTGCTCAGAGAATGTCCTTACTCGGTACAGAGACTGCTTTTGAAGTTTTGGCAAAGGCTAAAAAGTTGGAAGCTCAGGGAAAAGATATAGTCCATCTAGAAATCGGTGAACCAGACTTTGACACTCCTAAGAATATTATTGATGCTGCCTGCCTTGCCCTAAACAGTGGATATACCCACTATACTGCAGCCCCAGGAATTCCAGAAGTAAGGGAAACGATCGCTGATTATGTCCGTAAGCATAAAAACGTTGATGCTTCTGCTGACGATGTCGTTATCGTGCCTGGAGGAAAGCCCATCATGTTTTTCTCCATTATGGCAACTATCGATCCAGGTGATGAAGTCATTTATCCTAATCCAGGCTTCCCCATTTATGAATCCGTCATTAAGTTTGTCGGTGGAAAGCCTGTCCCAATCCCATTACGAGAAGAAAACCAGTTCCGGTTAGATGTCAACGAACTTGCGCGATTGATTACACCCAAAACCAAAATGCTCATTATCAATTCCCCTGGGAATCCTACTGGTGGAGTGCTCACGAGTGACGATGTTAGAGCCATTGCAGATTTAGTGAGAGGGAAAGATATACTTGTTCTTTCTGACGAAATATACGATCGAATCGTGTATGGTGATACTCACCCGCTCTCCATTGCCTCGTTACCAGGAATGAAAGATTGGACTATTATCTTGGATGGGTTCTCAAAGACTTATGCCATGACTGGCTGGCGATTGGGCTACGGAGTGATGCACCCAGAAATAGCGGCTCGAATTGCTCAGCTTATGGTCAATTCTAATTCATGTACCGCAGCTTCTACTCAAATGGCAGGCAAGGAGGCACTCACAGGACCCCAAAATGAGGTTGATACTATGGTTGCTGAGTTTAAAAGACGCCGGGATACTATGGTTACTGGCTTAAACTCTATTTCCGGAGTAAGCTGTCTTTCGCCAGAGGGTTCTTTTTACGTTTTCCCCAATTTAAAGTCGTTCGGCAAAAACAGTAAAGAGATTGCTGACTACCTTTTAAACGAAGCAGGAGTCGCTTGTCTAGGGGGTACTGCTTTTGGCTCATACGGTGAGGGATATCTTCGTTTCTCCTATGCAAATTCGATAGAGAATATCCAAAAGGCCTTAGAGCGTATTGAAACGGCTTTAGGCAAAATGCGATAACCAAACAAAGTTGGAAACGACGATTCATCAAGCCTTCATAGCAAAACCGCTGAGCCAACGCTAGCGGTTTTTTAATTCAATGTGAACTTAATGCAAGAGAGAGAATCTTTGCCTTGTTAAAACCCACTACTGTATTACTTCCTACCAAAAAAGTGGGCACACTTCTGATATTCCTCCTTTGTGACTCCATCAAGGCATCCTCGTCAGTACTTATGTTTCTTTCCTCGAAAGGGATGTTGTTTTGCGAAAGAAACTCCTTCGCTACGGCGCAGTAGGGTCAAGAATTGTTAGTAAACATAATTAGATTTTTAATGGTTAGATCCCTCCTGTTATTTTTTACCTGCCGTTAGTATTGCATTAATTTTTTATTTCATTCCTATTTACAAAGTCAAATTTCTCATTACCTGCTAATAAATACTACCTATCTGGGCCCTAATCAGTAATATTTTCGGAGTGTTTTAATACACTTTAAAAAAGTATTGTCTGTTCTACACTCACCTGCTATAATTCTAACATATTCTTTTATGTGAGAAGCGCATATTGAATTAATTCAGACTAGACTCTAAAGCAATGAGTGACGAGAAAGGAAGTATGGTTAGACGGAGAAACGATCAAGAAACGGAAATTGTTAAAGAAGGAATATCTACTTGTATTTGTGCTAAAAAGATTTAGGAGGAGATAGGATGGTTAGTATGGTAGGCAAGAAAAAATCACACACTTTAACTCGGTTGGGCTCGATGCTCCTGATTACAGCATTAATGGCTTCAGGGTGTGGAAGCAGCCCCGTTGCGAAGACGGAGCAAAAACCGATTAAAGTTGGAATTGTAGATACGTATACTGGTGGAGCAGCTGTCTATGCCAAAGACTCTTTAGATGGCTTTAAACTGGCAGTTAAAGAATTAGAAGATAAAGGTGGTCCGAAGATCGAATTTGTCACTCGTGATGATGAATTCAAACCAGATAAATCAACAAGCTGGGCTAAAGAACTCGTGATGCGTGAAAAAGTCGATTTTCTGGCAGGAACAACAAATAGTGCAGGCTCCTTAGCTGTTTCGCAATATGCTAAAGAGAGTAAAGTACCCTTCATCGTTTGGGGCGGAATGAGTGACAGGATCACAGGTGAAGCGGGTCATCGCTATGTATTTAGCACGTTGCCAAATACAGCGATCATCGGCAAAGCTGGTGCTGTCCAACTCTCCAAGACATCCTATCAAAAAGTTTGGATAGCCGGTAGTGATTATGAATATGGTCACTCTTTGATCAATAATCTATGGTCCAATCTGACGACACTTAAACCAGACGTCAAGAAAATGGGTGAATCTTGGTGGCGTGTCGGGGAAACAGATTTCACGCCATATATCAACGCGATCCGCAGTGCTAAACCTGATGTGCTGGTGGTTGGTACCGGGGGAGCAGACATGGTAGCTTTTATGAAAGCGGTCAAAGCAACTGGGCTGACTCAAGAAATACCAGTATGGGCACACACTAGCTACGACCCAGCTACCCTAAGGCCTTTGGGAGATCAAGCACCTGAAGGAGTGATGGGTACTAATCCATATTTGTATAATTATCCCGACACAGCTGAAAATAAAGCCTTTGTTGAAGCCTTTAAGAAAGAATATAATCGTGAACCCGCTGCGTTTGCCTTGTACGGTTACATGGGAGGAAAATTCCTCGGTGAAGCAATTACCAAAGCAGGAAGTACCGATAAAGAAAAAATCATTGACGCTATGGAAGGATTAACGATTGATACTCCAGTCGGTAAGGCAACCCTACGTAAAGAAGATCATCAGGTGGCAATTCCCATGTCCTATGGTGTAGTTGCCAAAGTCAATGGTGTCTTTACAGGTAAAGACCTTCACACTCTGAATTCTGATGAAATTATGCCCTCGGTTGACCAAATTCTCAAGTCTAGGTCAAAATAGTGTAGGGTAAGTGATAAGAGAAAGAGAAAAGATTAATGGGCGGTGCTGCCAGGTGCCGCCCATTTACGCTACTAGTCAGAAAGTATAAATAAAGTTTATATACTTTCTGGAAGGTCCCTTCTCGCCATCACGGCGCCTTGCCATCCATGGCGGCGCTCTAATCTCGAACATCCTTGTTCGAGTCTTGGCTACAGGGACACTCGGCCATCCATGGCCAGCGCTCTAATCTCGAACGTCCTGTTCGAGTCATGGCCAGCGCTTGGCGCTAGCCATGTTTTTTTAAATCATTGATGACGGGGGAGATTACCCATGGATTTTGCCACACTCGCTAGTCAGTTTTTTATTGGACTAAGCAGGGGAATGATTTTTTTTATCGTTTCTGCAGGATTAACTCTGATCTTTGGGGTCTTAAGAATCACAAATTTTGCTCACGGAGCACTTTATATGTTAGGCGCATTTATCGCTTATTCAGTCTCAACCCTTGTTGGACAGGGTCCTTATGGTTTTTGGTTAGCCCTGCTGGTTGCTCCTGTCGCAGTAATGTTAGTTAGTCTAGTCATCGAGCGCGGGTTGCTTAGATTTATCTATAACCGAGATCATTTAATCCAGATGCTCTTAACGTATTCTCTAGTGCTCATTGCGGGAGATCTTGTCAAAATAATATGGGGAACAGAATTTAAGTCTATGAATATCCCTGCAGTTTTAAGAGGTTCCTTTAATCTATGGGGGGCATCCTTACCTTGGTATAATGCATTCCTTCTGATCGTGGGGCCCATCGTTGCCCTTGGCTTATGGTTGTTCTTATCAAAAACCCATCTGGGTAAAATCTGCCGTGCAACGGCTACTGACCGAGAAATGGTGGATGTTTTGGGGATTAACAGTACCCGAGTATTTGCTATGGTTTTTGCATTGGGTGGATGGCTTGCCGGGTTGGGAGGAGCTTTGATTGCGCCAACGACCTCCATCTCGATGGGTATGGATGCTAGCATTGTCATTTATGCTTTCCTGATCGTGGTGATAGGGGGTCTAGGAAACGTCTGGGGTGCACTGATTAGTTCAATTATTATGGGGGTTGGGGAGGCATTAGGGATTTTATTTATTCCGGGCATTGCCATCATAATTCCTTATATCATAGCAGGTGTTCTCCTTATCGTACGACCCACTGGCTTGCTAAAATCTGCCTGGTAGAGAAAGGAACATAGATATGTCCACGAATAACTTGAGATCCACAAAAAAACCTAAAAAGCTCGGCACCTATCTAGGTTGGGCCTTTGCAGTAGCAGGCGTTCTGATACTTCTGGTGGCCCCTACGATACTCACTCAATACTATGTCTACTTGCTGGCCACTGTTTTTTACAACAGCTTTACTAGCGAGCAGTTTAAATCTGGTTCTGGGTAACGGAGGTCTACTGCATTTGCACCATGGCGTATTTTTTGGGGTAGGCGCGTATACGGTAGCGATCGTGATGACCAAAACTTCTTGGCCATTTGCTGTTGCGATCTTGCTAGCACCCATGGTTGCCGCACTTATAGCCTTAGTGATCGGATGGTTTTGCGTACGTCTAAGAGGACTATATTTTGGTATGCTTACGCTTGCTTTAGGGCAGTTAGTTTGGGCCATTGTATACCGCTGGAATGCTCTAACCAATGGAGACAACGGAATCCACGCCATACCCGTTCCGGAATCCTTGTCCTCTATTAATTCCGTTTATTATACGACGCTATTGGTTCTAGTCATCTCTCTTATAATTCTCTACATGATCAGTAAATCGCCGTTTGGTATCACGTTACTTGCGACTCGCGATAACCCTGTGCGCTCGGAAAGCATTGGAATCAATGTCAAAAGCCACCGCCTGATTGCCTTTGTTATTGCTGGCTTCTTTGCAGGAATTGCGGGCGTGCTCTTTGTCTTAGTTGAACGATCTGTAGCCCCCTCCCTGTTATTTTGGAACAAATCGGCCGAAATCCTAATCATGTGTTTAATGGGAGGACTGACTGTCTTTATGGGCCCAACGTTAGGGGCCGGCATTTTAGTTCTTTTGTCGATGATCGTTGGTCTTTACACAGAATATTGGCTTCTTGTCCTTGGGCTGCTGTTACTGATCCTCGTACTCTTCTTGCCTCAGGGTATTCTTGGTTATTTGATGGAGAGTTATGACAAACGCCGAAGTATGAGAGGAGAGAATTAACATGCTTCAGGTTAAACAGCTTAAGAAAGCATTCGATGGATTTCAAGCCATCGCAGACGCTAACCTTTCTGTTCCGATAGGAGAAGTCGTGGCAGTCATTGGTCCCAATGGCGCAGGAAAATCCACCTTATTCAATTTAATAACTGGACACCTGCAGGCCGATTCCGGTCATATCCAATTTCAAAGTCAAGAAATCACAAACTTAGCTCCCTATAAAATTTGCCATAAAGGAATGGCTAGATCTTTTCAGTTGATTAATATCTTCTCTAGTCTAACGGTTTTTGAAAATGTGCAAACTTCAGTCCTTGCCCAACAACGCTTAGATCGGAATTTCTTTACACCCTCAAGAAGATTGCTGATTGATGAGACACTAGAGGTATTGGACATTTTTGGACTGTTAGAATTAAAAGATCGTTCGTGTACATCCCTATCTTACGGGGATCAAAAGGTCCTGGAAATTGCAATTGCTCTGGGAAGCAAACCCGAGCTCCTTCTCTTAGATGAGCCTACTGCAGGAATGTCTTCAGAAGAAACTCGCAAAATTGTTAATCTTATTAAGAAGTTATCCCGGGAAAAGGGCCTAACAATTTTAATTACTGAGCACGATATGGAATTAGTTTTTGATGTTGCTCAAAAAATTATGGTTCTTCACCAGGGTACAACCATAGCTCAAGGGCTTCCTGAAGATATCAGAAACGATAAATCTGTGCAAAATGCCTATTTGGGGGAAGCAGGATGATGTTAGACGTTAGAGATATTCATACCTATTACGGATTAAGTCACATCTTATTCGGTTTATCCTTACAGGTAAGTAAAGGCGAAGTAGTCTGTCTGCTTGGTCGTAATGGGGTAGGCAAGACCACGACACTTAAGAGCATTATAGGAATTACCCCGCCAAAAACCGGACAAATCAAGTTTAAAGGGCAAGACATTTCAAAAACCCCAACTAAGCGGATGGTTAAATTAGGGATTAGCTTTGTCCCTGATAACCGTAGAATCTTTGCCGACTTGTCTGTGCGCGAAAATCTTGAGATCGCAACAGGCGTCAAATCAGGTGCTTGGGATTTGGATAAAGTCCATGGGTTATTCCCGGTCCTAAAAAGAGTCGAGAATCGGAGGGGCGGGAACTTAAGCGGAGGAGAGCAACAAATGTTAAGTATTGCTAGGGCCCTGCTTGGCAATCCTGAGCTTCTGATTTTAGATGAGCCGACCGAGGGACTGGCACCTTTGATCGTTCGTGAATTAGAAGAGCAAATTCTTGAGCTTTGTTCAACGGGGATATCGATTCTCTTAGCAGAGCAAAATCTCAAATCTGCTTTAAAATTAGCCAATCGGTGTTATGTCCTTGAACGAGGACAAGTACGTTTTGAAGGAACAGTCGAAGAGTTAGCCGAAAATGAAGACGTTCGGTCGAAATATTTATTGGTTTGATATCCTTCTCTGACAAAAAAATAGTTCATTGTTTTGCTGACATGTATACAACGAGAGAACCCACATTATGCGGGTTCTCTCGTTCTTTGGTTTAGCGCATGTTGACTATACACTGTCTGTTAAGCGCTTACCTTGGATAGATAAGTAGGGCTATTTTTACGTTTTAAGCTTACTAGAGATCGGAAACGTGTTTTCTCCGTGAGGCATTATATAGACGGATTCCGGTTGACGCCCAAGTATTTGACTTGCTAACTGCAAAGCTTCAGCGGTGGAATAGGCTGGAATCATCTTTACGTGTTTAACTAGCTCCATCGGCAAGGAACTGATCAAAATCACGGGAGTCTTTTGACAGATGCTCGCTGTTTTCAGGCTTATGAAGCCTGGCATTATAAAGTCAGCATGCAGTCTAACGTTCATATCCTCCACCTCACCGTGATTAAAAAATTCCAGAAAAGGTTGAGAACCTACCCCCTCAGAGCATTCACTAACCAGGATAATGACTCCACCTTCTTGTACCGCATAGCTAGCATTGTCCAAGGCCTTGATTGCTTGGTAAAGCTGAGTATCTTTAGGATACCCACCGCACGAAACGATGACTAACTCCGCTTTTTCCTCGATTTCAATTCCGAAGATTTCTTCGATCACCCGGCAACCCGCTTTATGTGCTTGATACAAATCACCCGCTGTAATATAGACAAATTCCTTCTTTTCGTTAATAACGACATTGAGAATGAAATCCACACCAACTAGACGAGCGATTTCTAACATATCCTCGGCAACCGGGTTGCCCTCCATTTTTCCGGTTTCTATGTTTGGATTAAGTCCCTTGGGCCCTCCTCCTTTGAGTGCTAAAGCATGGTTTTGCTGGATCATCTCGTAACCACATACTCCAGGTGCAATAGACTTTCGGCCACCACCAAAGCCTGCAAGCAAATGATAAGCAATTCCACCGGTCAGAATCACCTTGTCTGCTTCCCACACCCGACGATTTACAAGAATGGGTGTTCCTTGGGAGGATAAACCTAAATCAACTAAATCCTGGGCGCGACATTCGTGATCGTAAATGGAAACCCTCGCCAAGACCTTTTCCCCACAAATTGCAATGTGCTCTTCTAACGTCTGCAATCGATGGTCCCCGGTCGCCGTTACAATAGAAATGTCCTTATCCGGTACTCCAGCACCATTTAAAACATTCAGCAGTACAGGCAAAAGGACATCTGCCCTCACCCAAAGTCGAGTAATGTCACTCACGATAATAACCACTTTGTCTCCAGGTTTTACGACCTCGATGAGTGGAACCGTTCCAACAGGATGAGCTACAGCCTCAAGAATTGCTTGTTCTATATTCAGAATTGGCTGACTGGTTTTTGCTTCAATCTCCATAACCTTCGCGGAGGGCGGAAGCCTAAAGGACAACGTTTCTTTACCATAGGCAAGGTCAAAACTATTCACCCTTTATTCCCCCCTGTGGTCTGTTTTTTAATGTCTCCAAACTTTTCCCCTTGGCTTCATAAGCCATTTCAACAAGTTGAGCAGTATGCATTACCTTTACCGAAAATCCCTGGCGGTTCAGACCGTCAGCGATGTGCATTCGACAAGCAGAACACCCTGTAACTAACACCTCTGCACCCGTCTGATTGATAGCCTCCACTTTATGATCATTGATTTGGGTCGAGAGTTCGTAGTGATATAAGCTAAAGGAACCCCCACTACCACAGCAGGTATCCGGTTTATCCATTTCTTCAAAAACTACTTCCGGGATACTTCTGATAATCTGTCTGGGCTGTTCTTTAACCTTTAGTCCTCTGCCGAGGTGACAAGGATCGTGGTAAGTAACCTTGATTGGCAAACGACCCATTCTGTCCTCAATCCCTTCCAGGGAAACCAACAGTTCGGTAAAGTCCTTAATCATACCCCCAAGCTGCTTGGCCTTTTTGGCATAGATCGGATCATCCCCGAGTAATTCGGCGTACTCTTCCTTCAGACTTAAGCCGCATGTGCCACAGGCCACGACAACTACATCAACCTCTTCCTTAAGGAAGACATCGATATTGGCCTTCGCCATCATTCTAGCTGTTTCATAGTCCCCGTTAATCCTGACGGGCGTACCACAACAATTTTGAAGTGCAGGAATTACCACCTCTGCTCCGCTGTGTTTTAGAACGTTGATGACGGCCCGACCAGTATCCGTATAAATGTAGTTAATCATGCACCCTGTGAAAAAAGCGACCCTCATGGTTGCTTCCGTGGTTTTGACCACTTCTGGAAACATCGATTTAAGTGGTTTTTGGGCAAGAGGAGAGAGAAGTCTTCTCTTGTCTATTCCCAGTGACATTCTCGGTAACATTCCTTGTCCATGAGGCCCTTTACGGAAGAATAAGCCCTGAAATATTCGTCCTGTCCGCATTCCCGTGTTAAACACCCAACGATTTTTTAAAACCAAACGAAAGATCAGGTTCTTAAGCAGAGAAAGTCCTTCCTTGTCCGCAATTTCCTTGCGAGCTGCTTCCACCAGCTTGTCTACTTTCACGCCACTCGGACAGTTAACAACACAAGCCTTACACATCAAACACAAGGATATTTTATCGATAAACCCTTCTGTTAAACCCAAGTCTTGATTAATAACTCCGCGAATCAGTTTAACTCGTCCTCTGGCTACGGTGGATTCTGCCTGTAACTCTTTAAAGACTGGACAAACGTTTTGACAGGCACCGCAACGAATACAGCGGATGACTTCCTTTTCCCAAGACTCTAATGAACATTCCATTCCATCACGCTCCAAACATTACGCCGGGGTTTAAAATATTGTTAGGGTCAAGGGCCTTTTTAATCTGGTGTTGTACTTCCAGTCCAACCTCCCCGATCTGTAGGGTAATAAACTTGGATTTTGCCCGACCAATACCATGCTCACCACTTAAAGAGCCGCCCAGTTCCACTGTCGCGATAAAGATCTCATCAATCGCTTTTTCGACTCTCGACATCTCCTCCAGATTCGTTTCATCGGTAAGGAGCGTGGCGTGCAAGTTGCCGTCTCCTGCATGTCCGAGTATCGCGATGATAATGTTATACTTAGCCGATATTTCCTGAATTCTCCTTACAGCAACTGGGATGCTGCTCCGCGGAACGGTCGCATCCTCCCCAATAATGGTTGGTTTCAGCCTTGCCACAGCTGCAAATGCTGAGCGACGCGCACGCCATAATTCTTCAGCCTCTTCTTTCGTCTTGGCAACCCGGATCTGGACAGCCCCTAGCTGCCTGCAGATTTGCTCGATCTTGCCAATCTGCTTAGCTAGAATTTCCGAATCTCCATCGACTTCTATTAAAAGTACAGCACCCGCCTCCGTGGGTAGACCTACCTTAGCATATTCTTCGATGTTCCGAATATAAATGTTATCCAACAATTCAAGTGAGCAAGGAACCAACCCCATGGCTATGATTTCGGAAACCGTCTCACAGGCTTGATCAATCTCAGGGAAAACCGCCATCATAGTACTCTTTGCTTCCGGCAAAGGGATAAGTTTAACAATGATTTTAGTGATAACACCCAACGTTCCCTCTGAACCGGTGAATAACTTGGTCATATCGTAACCAGTGACATTCTTAATCGTTCTACCCCCGGTATTCATAACCTCTCCGTTTGAAAGTACTATTTCAAGCCCAATAACATAATCTCGAGTGACCCCATATTTCACGCCACGCGGTCCTCCAGCACATTCCGCCACATTTCCGCCCATCGTCGAAAACGCTTGACTAGCGGGATCCGGAGGATAAAACAGACCTACTCGCTCAACCTCGCTTTGCAATTGGCTAGTAATCACGCCAGGTTCCACCACAGCAATCAAGTTTTTTCGGTCAAGCTCAAGTATTTTGTTCATTCTCTTCAGAACTAGGACAATGCAATCCCCTACAGAAACAGATCCTCCGCTCACATTTGACCCTGCTCCTCGTGGGACAACCGGTATTTTCTCAAGGTTTGCCAGCTTGAGAATTTGCGCCACTTCTTCTGTGTTAGCTGGATACACAGCAACTCCGGCTAAATCCTTCTTAAGATCCGCCTTAACAAAAGAAGCGTCATACGTATAACAATATAAATCCTCTAACGATGTATATAAATTATTTTTGCCAACAATTTCACCAAGTTTTTGAATAATCTCTGACCTCAAACTTATGTCCTCCTTTAGTGGGTTCCCTCTGTAACTCAATGGTTGTCGAATTATAGAACACTATATTATTTCGCTATCTGTTCTAAATATCCTTTAAATATGACAAAGGAGGAAGACATACGTCACATATGTCTTCCTCCTTTTCTTGTACTGATCAGAAAGTATAACTTACGTTACATACTTTCTGTAGCATAAGTGCAACTAAGTCAGCCGCCTTCGCCAAGGCTAACTAGAAGGTTAATTCGTGCGAAGACAGTGTCTTCGCTCCGCTAAGCTAACACGTGCGAAGACAGTGTCTTCGGGCGCCAGCCAAGTTTTCTAATCTAAAACTGAAGTTTCCATTGGCCGGCACTGGGATTAGAGTCCGTAAAAGAGCACTCCTTCCTTGTTTGTCCGCTTAACGAGTCCGATATGGACTAAATGTTCTAAATGGGATAGTGCTTCACCAGAAGCGAACCACTTTTGTGAAGACGGAAAATCAGCCCATTCCTTATGACTTAAATCCCAATGCATTGAAGCTGCCATTTGCACAGGAGTCTTGCTGCCCTCTTTCAAAATTCCTAAGATCTCTTGGAGTCGCTCTTGATGATGGCGCAAAAGCTCAGTAACTCTTGGTTGGTGAGCTCTGATAATCTTCCTGTGAGCCGTAAATAAGTAATCGATTTCATACTCATACACTTTGTTAAGGCTCTTAAAATAGGTCGCTAAAATATCCTGTTCAAATCCCCAGAAGGTAATATTGGGAGTTATTTCATCTAGTATATGGTCTCCGCAAAAAAACAGCTTATGGTTTCTCTCATATAAACCGATATGTCCAGGTGTATGCCCGGGAATATTCACCACTTCAAAGCTGTAAGCTCCTATAACCACTTTATTACCTTCATACAAAGGACTAAAATCAAGAGGCTCGGTTGGGGTAGTCCCGAATTCCTTGCCAAACTTGATCGTCTTGTTGCTTTCAAAGCCTAATAGTTGGTTGAGTGATTTAAAAAACAGATCTTTTTCGGAAGTCTGATTATAAATTTCTCCATCAATCTGGCTAAAATATATGGCTTGTACCCCTTGTTTTCTGAGAAAAGGAGCAAGGCCTGAGTGATCAGTATGCATATGAGTAATCAGGAGATCCGTTTTATCTAGGTCAATGTTTAGTTCTTCTATGCCCTTCATTAGCTCATTCTGACATTCTATTGTGTTAAATCCTGTGTCGATAATTAAATTCCTAGTCTCAGATACTATGATGTAACTATTGATTGCTTTTAAGGGATTTTTAGGGAGAGGTATTTCGTTTTTGAAAATGTTTGGGTAAACTTCAGTTATCATCTTGTAATGCCTCCAAATTAACTACTTCGGTAGCAGGAATCACTTCTAGGATTGAGCTACTGTAGATTTTTTAGGTATCTTTATATTATACCTTCTTTTACCATCAATGTATCGTTCGCTTAGTCAGTTGCCTTTTATACCAGAACAAACCTGTATCTTCATTACCCTCATTCTTCCTAAGATCGATTGCACTAGCCGATTACGGATTAAATCTAACATAAAATCCCCCTAGTTACAAACCAATACACATCTTTCCTACAGACAGCTACCTCCCATCCAGCGTTTCTTCTGGATAGAGGAGGTTGCTAAATTCTATTTTGATGGCTCTGGGCTAAAACTAGAAGACAATCGGCATGGTATGATAAGGGGTGAACTCACCTCAACAAGTTTACCATTCACAAAGCTGTACTTTTGGCGAAAAATCTCCGTGTTCTTATACCAAGGATTTAAATTCCCCCCAAATACAAAGTTACCCAAACTATAAACTATACATTTACCTTGATAAATTTCGTATGTTTGAAGAACGTGCGGGTGGTGACCCAACACCAAATCTGCGCCTTGGTCAACAGCGAAGCGCCCAAGCCTACGTTGCTCTTGAGTGGGGTTATATTTATTTTCCTTACCCCAATGGAAACTTACAATGATTAACGAAGTTCTTTGTTTTAAAGCCTGGATATTAACCTTTAATTCAGACATTAGGCTATCAAAGCTAACCCCTTCCTCTACTGGTCCTAAAGTGTTAACTCCTATTAAGCCGATTTTCACTCCATTTTTTTCATAAACTGCAATTTTGTTATCCCCAAAACTAGTTATCCCAGCATGATCCAAGGTTGCAACAGTGTCCGTAAAACCTTTGTTCAGAAAGTCCATACTATGGTTATTAGCTAGGTTTACAGCTTCAATGCTTCCGTCCTTCAAGATGGCCGTATAGTACGGATTTCCCTTAAAGAAAAAAGCCTGATCTCCCTGGGAATTTTTATCGGGTTTTTCGATTGCTTCAGTTAAGGTCCCTTCTAGATTGGCGATGGTCAGATCATCCTCAGTCAGGATTTTTTTTGTCTTTGAGAAAAAATAGTCTAGACCTTTCAATTGGTAATACTGATCAAAACTACCTGAGTATGAAAAACGTTCATCTTGACCCAATGTCACATCTCCTAAAGCACTGAGGGTAATTGTCGTTTTTTCATTTTGAAGTAAAACTGGTGGCGGTGAGACTTGGACAGAATCAGCTGATTTATACGTATCCCTGTCATCAAAATGCCACCATTCCGTTGCCAACGGCTTAAACCCGTACTTAACCATGACCTCTTTTAAGTATTTCGCATTTTCATTGATCCGAGCTGCCTTAGACGTGAAATCGTCGAAGCCCGTTGGCATTTCAAGTTCAACTCCTTGAATATCCACCAGGGTCAAATCAACAGCCGATCCCCTTGAGTGGTTAGAATAGCCCTTATTAGGATTCGCTACATAACGTGTATCGGGTACGAGCTTCCACATCGCAAATTGAGCGTCAGGACTTCGATAGGCATCCCAAACTTTGAGGCGATATCCCCTTTCCCCTACTTCGTCGGCAACTTTCTTAAGTTTATCGGCGGTCCCTTGGCGAAGAAGTGCTTTTGGACGATCGTAAAGTTTGGTGTGAGTAAAATTATCGGTGGTTGCATACTTTATGTCCAAATCCACAGATGGGATAATTTGCTGGACCTCAACAAAATCAGTTTTCTTTTTGATATCCATAATGTTCTGGGTCTTAACCTCATACGTTTCCGTGATAGTTTTATATTCTGTCCCTTCTGCTGTAAGAGGATTAGGTGTATCCGCTGCATGAGCTTGGGCAGTAAATCCCCAAAAAAATGTGGCGGTTATGAGCAGAGCAAAGGATCGATTGCACACGAAAAGACCACCTCCCTAAAACATTCAAAACGAATACATCTTTAAATTTCCCTAGAAGGTGTTTTCTTATCTTCAGTTTGTACCGGTAAATTAAAGGGCTCTTTCCTACAATAAAACAATTCCATCATAATATGTTTTTTTATTGTTATTTTGAACACTACAAAGGGGAAGTCCTTCACCAAAAAGAAGAACTCCCCCTTGAACTAAGTCTCATACGTTTCCATAATATGACCTATCGATTCTTAAATATAGGTTTACGTTTCTCAGCAAATGCCTTACAGCCTTCTTTGAAATCCTCCGAAGACCAGGTCAGAACCTGATACATTGCCTCCAATTCGGTCTGCTGATAATAATCATTTTTCCAGGCCTCACGCAATAGCTTTTTATCGAGACCTACTGTCATGAGTGGCTGCATAGCCAACTTTTCTGCCCATCGTATCGCCTCAGGCAAGCACTCTTCATGTGGCACTACTTTATTTAATAATCCCAGTTTCTCGGCTTCCTCGGCATTGATAATTTTACCAAACCACAATAATTCCAAAGCTTTATGATAGCCCACTTTCTGAATCAGAAAATGCGATGCTCCACTATCAGGACAGAAAGCCAATTGCATAAAGGTAAAGCCCATACGAGCTTTCTCAGAAGCAATAATCAAGTCGCATGCCAAACATGCTGCCACCGAGGCCCCTGCTACCACACCATTAAGTGCAGCTATCACTGGTTTTTTCATTTCATAGATTGCCGTTACAAGTTCACCTGACGCATCATAAGTTTCCTTGGCGCTGATAGGATCTTTTATAGAAGCTAACATAGAGATATCTCCCCCGCTAGACCACCCCTTACCTGAACCAGTAATGACAACGACTTTAACAGCATCGTTTTCAGACGCCTCCTTGCAAGCCGCCTGAACATCATAACAAAATTGATCATTGACAGAATTCATGGTTTCCGGGCGATTAAACGTAAGCACTGCCACTCCAGTGTCCAGGATATCAAGTTTAACTGTTTTCCAATTCATAAACCCTCCACCTTTCCTCTCTAGGTAACAACCTACTCTCTTTTGAGCAATGACGAATGCTTTCCCACCAAGAGAATATTTAGTTCGCTCCTTTCTAACGTCTAATGAATTAGTATTCATTTATTAATTAGTTTGAAGTTCGCCAAACTTTATTTTATTCCTTTATTTTCGATGATAAAATTTATGTCTCTTTAATATAGAGAAGGTTACATTCTAAAATGATTAGTCGTTCTCATCTTTACATTGATAACGACTAATCATATAATTCAAACAACAGTGGTGAACTTCATTTCGTATAAAATAGATCCCCCATTGGGTCTGGAAAGAAATCGTTCCCCTTAATTGAAACATTGAGACTTCAGATGAAGTTCGAAAGGATGAAAGAAATGAGTTTAGTTGAAATTGATCAGAAAAAATGCAAGCGTGACGGTATATGTGCCGCAGAATGTCCAACCAAGATTATTAGTTTTACCAACCAAGACAGGTTCCCCTTTCTTGTGGAGAATGCCGAAGAATACTGTTTAAACTGCGGTCACTGCGTGGCGGTATGTCCTCATGGAGCTTTGACTCTTAACACGATGATTATAGATGATTATCCCCTAATTCAAAAAAATCTGCTCCCTGGAGCAGAAAGTATTAAACAATTCTTAACTTCTAGACGTTCAATTCGCAAATATCATAAACAGGCTGTTAGCCACGACCTTCTAGCTGAGCTTGTTGACCTAGGACGGTATGCACCTACAGGAAGCAATAAACAACAAGTGCACTGGACTGTCTTTGAAGACAAAACGAAACTTCAAGATTTGTCATCCTTAGTGATTGATTGGGTAAAGCTAATGGTTAAACAAATCCCGGATGAAATTACTGTTATACGAATGGAACGTTTAGTCTCAAGCTGGGAAAAAGGTGAAGACCGCATACTACATGGTGCACCTCACCTGATAATGGCTCATTCTCAAGGTAATCTGCCCTCTGTATCATCTGACTGCGTGATCGCCCTGACCTATCTGGAGCTTTATGCCTTTTCTAAAGGGCTTGGCACCTGCTGGGCAGGCTACCTTACTTCGGCAGCCAATGCCTACGCTCCTCTAAAAAAAGCCTTAGGCTTGCCAGAAGGACATAAGTGTTTTGGGGCCGTAATGCTCGGCTACCCACAATATGGATATTATCGTATCCCAAATCGAAATGCCCCTCTGGTTACTTGGCTTTAGTTTTGCTCTAGCAGGGTTTTCCCTTTTCGATCATTTCGATAGCCTCCCTGGTGGTCAAGGGTAACTCCGCCTTTTTTGAATTATTATAATCGTAGATGACGATAACCCCTTCCCCACTAGCCGCTACCCCTAATTTTTCACTGACAATTAAGTACTCCATGACAAAGCTTGATTTACCCATTGATTTTACCTTTGCGCCGACAATTATTTGATCTGGATATGTCAGCGGCTTGAGATACTTGCAGGTCGTTTGAGCCAAAATTGGGCCTATACCCGTCTTGGATTTCAGGTCATTTAACCCTATTTCCTGAAAGTATTGGATCCTAGCGCTTTCGAAATATCTCAAATAATAAATGTTATTGATATGACCATAGGCATCCATCTCTCCCCAAGCAATGTGTGTTTTCACTTGAACGGGAAAATCCTTCAAATCCATAATTCTGCCTCCTTGAAAAAATTCATTTATATGTTTTAAACTACTTTAAACCGAACTTCAACATTATTCTTCGCTTCGATCAGTACACATACATCCTCTTCAAATGGTTTATAATTTACGGCAAGAACGTCGTTCAAATTAATCCAAAACACTCGACTTTCCGCACCCCATACCGAAACCTTATCATCTGCAACGTCTATATACTCTACAACTCCAAAATCTACAGTACAATCTATGACACTACTAACCTCTATACTTTCTAAGTTTTTGCCCATGAATTTTTCATTCATGAATTTTACAAACTCTATTTTCGCTGTCAATGTTAACATTTACTATACCCGCCTATCATTTTAGATTCTAATTCGATTATTCTCTTATGCTTTGTCATCTGAGTGCTATGTCGGAGTGTTCCTTATTAAAATGTCCCAATTTATAATGTTTCAACGCTTGATTCTCGCTTTAGTCTTAATTCCTCACAATTCTACGAAAGTGTCATATTATCCTCTTTCAAAAATAAATCACCAAAAAGAAGACCGGAAGCACGTGTTGCTTCCAGTCCGATGCAAGTCGGGGTTATAGATTATCACTCAGTTGGGCTGATAAGCTCCGCTATTTTAGCAGTAACATCCCTAATTAATCGTGCGGTGATTCCCCATATTGTTTCTTCTGGTACCCTATAAACAAAAATATTGCCCATCATAGTTCCCCATGGTTTTGTATACTGCTCTGGAAGTCCTAATTCTTTCGCCGGAAATGTGATAACCTCTTCGCCGGCTTGATTGATGTAAGAAGGTTGAGCTCTAAGGTTCACTTTATATACCGTCGGATCCGTATTCACAAAATAAGAAACTGGAACTGTAAAGATTTTTTCTACTTCATCAAGATTTATAATTAATTCATCCAAACTCGATATATCAATAATGCCTAAAAAAGCGTCAACAGTGGTACCCATTGTGCCAACAACCGTGTCAAGCGTTCCCAGGATCATTATCTTCTCTGCGTTAACTCCTAACTCCTCGGCCGTTTCTCTAAGTGCCGTCTCTCGAAGATCAGAGTCTTTATCAGGATCAAATTTACCGCCGGGAAAACAAATTTCTCCGGCTTGTCGTATCATGGCCGCTCTCTTTTCAAACACAAAATGATATTCTTCTCCTATCAGCATCATAAGCACTACAACTGCAGAGTTAAAATACTCTTCTTTTCCATTGATGCCAGGTACCAGTGGTAACTTTTCTTTCAGACCTTCTAGCATCGATTTATTCATATCCCACCTCCATTCATCAATTGGATAACTTTTGCTACTAATACTATATTACACTTTTTACAATAATAAATCGCCTACAATCCAAACAATCCCACCCTTTCTGAAAAATTTACCTAAAGGCAAAAGCCGCAAGCAACTTTCTCTAACTGGTTTACACCAATAAATACAACCTTATAGTGGTGGAAATAACCAATATAGTGTAAAATTTAGTTGCTTAGCTCAATATAGAAACTATTAAAACGACTTTAACAGCAAGGGAGAAGAACTATGAATGAGATTGCCCAAGACTTAAATCGCCAGATACAACAAGAAAATCCCTATGTTTATGAACTTTTGTCAGAACTTGGAAAGAATCTATACTATCCTAAGGGGATTCTAACTCAATCTGCGGAGGCCAATCAGAAGGCCTATCGCTATAATGCTACGATAGGGATTGCAACTGAAAATGGTCAACCGATGTTCTTACCATTAATCCAGGAAACCTTAAGCAGCTATACTCCTAAAGACCTTTATCCCTATGCTCCCCCTGCTGGAAAAGCTGAGCTAAGACAACTCTGGCGAGAAAAGATGCTACAGGAAAATCCTTCTTTAAAGGATAAATCCTTTAGCAACCCCCTAGTGACCAATGCCTTGACTCATGGTTTAAGTATCGTTGCAGATCTTTTTATCGACGAAAACGACCCCTTGGTTTTGCCCGATAAAATATGGGGTAATTATAACCTTATCTTTGGGGTTCGTAGAGGGGCAGAAAACATTACCTTCCCTTTCTTCACGCAGGAAGGGGCTTTTAATACGGCAGGCATGAAAGAAGCCTTACTTTCTAAGAAAGACCATGGCAAGGCAGTCTTATTACTTAATTTTCCAAACAACCCAACAGGATATACGCCGAATGAACAAGAAGCAACGGAGATCGTTAAAGCCTTAAGAGAAGTCGCTGAACAAGGAATGAACCTGGCAGTGGTTACTGACGATGCCTATTTCGGTTTATTTTATGAGAATTCCATTAAGGAATCCATGTTTGCCCGGATTGCTAACCTTCACCCTAGAATACTAGCCATAAAAGTAGATGGCGCTACAAAAGAAGAGTTTATGTGGGGATTTCGTGTAGGGTTTATTACATACGCATCTGAGCATCCGGTTATCTTAAATGCCTTGGAAAAAAAGACGTTAGGTATTATTCGTGGAACAATTTCTAGTTCTTCTCATCCTGCTCAGACATTTGTCATAAATGCCCTTCGATCGAGTGAATTCCAGACCGAGAAACAAGTTAAATTCGAACTACTCAAGCAACGTGTTCTTAAAGTCAAACAGATTCTCGAACGAAAGGAATACCATGATGCCTGGGATTATTACCCGTTTAATTCCGGTTATTTCATGTGCCTCAAGCTCAAAGGGGTAAATGCTGAAGCTTTGCGGATACATCTACTCGACCATTATGGCGTAGGGATCATTTCACTTGGGGAAAATGATGTCCGAGTCGCCTTCTCATGTGTCGAGGAACAGGAACTTGAACAACTTTTTGATCTTATTTATCGGGGATTCAAAGATTTGTCAGCGTGGGCTCTTGATTCCTAACCTTACCTCTTTTTGGGGGTTCGGTTAACCAACCATGTTATTTTTTATGGAACAAGGCTGGAAGCATTAGCTTCCAGCCTTGTTTCTATTACGTACTCGCTAAGCCCTATTGAAATGGAGAGTATCTTAGGGATTCTACTTAATTTTAAACTTTCCTATAATAGACTGTAACTCAAATGCCATTGTGGACAAATCTCGTGATGCCGAGGAAATTTGTTCCATAGAAGCAGTTTGTTCTTCGACTCCCGCAGATACCGATTGAGCCTGATCGGCTGTCTCTGCACTTATTACATCAACTTCGCGGACCGAAGTAACTATTTGCTGTGTACCGATAGCAATCTGCTGTATGGTCGCCGAAATATGTTGCATTTGAGTCGATACATTTTCAACCAAATAAGCAATTTCATCAAATGATTTACTGGCTACCGTGACTACCTCGATCCCAATTTTAACGTCTTTAGTACCATCTTTCATAGCCGATACAGCTGTACCAATGTTTGTTTGGTTTTGATTTATCAAAACAGATATTTGTTTTGTGGCTTCGCTAGATTGTTCAGCTAGTTTTCGAACTTCATCAGCTACTACCGCGAACCCTCTACCTTGTTCGCCAGCTCGTGCTGCTTCTATGGCTGCGTTCAAAGCTAACAGATTAGTTTGTTCAGCGATACTGGTTATAACCCCCACTATTTCTCCGATTTTATCTGAACTTGTGGATAACTCAATTATTGAGCTTTGAACACGATCTGTACCTGAATTAATACTATTCATCTGTTGTACCACGCGATCTAGTGCTTTTTGACCTGCCTGAGTAGTTTCTATTGTCCTAATCATCGCGTTAGTGACTTCGCTGGTACTGGCTGCGACTTCTTCCGTACTGCTTGAAATGTCTTCTGTGATTAAAGAGGTTTTATTGACAGCCACCGATTGGTTTTCCGTTCCCGATGCTACTTGCTCAACAGAGGATGCTATTTGTGTAGATACTAAAGCGTTTTGCTCCGCAATGATGGTTAATTCTTTGGATGAAGAGGCTACTTGCTCCGAAGATTCACTAATCTTAAGAACAATATTTTCAAAATTGTCCATCATAAGGTTAAATGCTTCCCCTAATTCTGCAACATCGCTATTTTTAATAACTCTCATTCGCTGAGAAAGATCTCCTTGGGCCACCTGAATAATGCTTTTTTCCATATAAAATATAGGTTTTGTAAAACGGTAATAATTCTTCAAGACGGCAAGAATCCCTATTAACACTCCTGATATTACAAAACACACTATCATAATTAAAGACTTTTTCCAATCAAGTTGCAAAATGTAAGCAATAATAATTCCCATAACTATGTCCATTGGAAGAACTAAACCTAATGTTTTGAGCATATACTTACCTAAACCGACATTTTTTGCTTCATTACTACCTATAATAATAAACCCTCCTCCATTGAAAAAAATCCCCTAAAATAGGGGGGTTACTACGTGGTTTTTTTACCCTGATTTTATGTACCTAAGTAATTATAACTGGATTATACAAAATAATATATAAAATTTTAAATATTTCGTGTTTATTTTACATTTATTGATTCTTTGCAAGAGAAATGCCCCTTCTAAGTGAAGGATGCTCTTAAAGTTTATATTTTATCAATAAATGGAGATGCAATAAATTGCCAAGCAAGTTTATTACATCCCATTATTCTATATTTGTGTATTCCCTATTTTTGCCTCTTAAGTAGCTCACTAGCTACCTCTGCAACTCCAACCTTACGTTCTTCCAGCATGACTAAGACATGATAAAACAAATCTGAAACTTCACATTTGATCTCTTCCGGATCTGAGTTCTTAGCCGCAATGATCACTTCAGCGCTTTCCTCTCCGACCTTTTTTAGGATCTTATCAATCCCTTTTTCGAACAGATAGGTGGTATAAGCCCCTTCCGGTCGCTCAAGGTTTCGAGAGTGAATCACATCGCTCAATAACTCTAGAATTCTTCCTAGATTTGGCTCGGGCCTTACCTCTGGTTCTCCGATAACCTTAAATCCTTCACTTGTCAAATCATAGTGAAAACATGAAAAATAGTTTTCATGACAAGCCATCCCAGTTTGTTTCACACTCAGAAGAATTGCATCCTGATCACAGTCAAACTTAATGTCGATGATCTCTTGGAAATGTCCTGAGGTTTCCCCCTTCAGCCACAGAGATTGCCGACTTCGGCTATAATAACATGCCTTGCGTTCCAGCAACGTTCTGCGTAAAGACTCTTCATTCATATAAGCGAGCATCAGAACCTCTTTTGTCTCCGCATCCTGAACAATTGCAGGAACAAGGCCATGAGAGTCCCAGCGGATCCCTGATAAGTCTAAGGCTTCTATTTTATTTGCATCCATTCCTATCTCAACCTTTCTATTCATATCGTGGTCCGTGGTTAGCGGTTCGTATGTATTATTCATGCATCGCGCCTTTTCCCTACCCAAACCCGAGACATGGTGTGATTACAAGCATGGTGTTCTGCATAAGTAGTATATCATAATCCGTGAAAGCGACCCCCAAAAAAGACGGTGCACATGTTATGTGCCGTCCCCCAGAACCATCGCACTAAACACGCACTCTTAGCTATCTCCATACAAATCAAGAACCGTCCTCAGCTTGCACGTAAACTCAGCTCCACGACCCCAGCCGGGGACGCAGTGTGACAGAGCGCGACGTCTTTACGTAAGCAGAATAGCAAACTTCCGTTCAAGCGACCGACCCCAGATACGGGGCAGTGCACAGGGTCCCTTCTCGCCATCCTGCAAGAAGGTTAATACGTGCGAAGACAGTGTCTTCGGGCTACAGGGACACTCGGCCATCCTTGGCCAGCGGATGTGCACTGCCGCCAATGCGCCAAGGTCCCTTCTCGCCGTCCTGCAAGAAGGTTAATACGTGCAAAGACAGTGTCTTCGGGCTACAGGGACACTTGTCCATCACGGCACCTTGCCATCCATGGCGGTGCTCTAACCTCAAACGTCCTGTTTGAGTCATGGACGGCGGATGGCGCTTTTGGCACGATAGTCTCCAGTGACGATAGTCTCCAGTGGAGAGTATCGCCGAAGCCGTTAATCTCCAAACGATACCTACCGGCGTAGGATTATTATCGCCGTAGGCGCATTCTTTAAAATAAATACTATCGCCGAAGGATGGACCCCGCTCCCCATAGCAGGAGCTTGAACGGTTAGTTTGCTCTGCGTCGTAAGCACCGAGCGCTGTGTCACACAAGTCCCTCACACAAGTCCCCCGGTCTTTCGCACCAAAATCCCCCGCTCTGCCAGATAGCGTTTAGCTTCCTCAATGCTATACTCCTTGTAATGAAAGATCGAAGCCGCTAAGACAGCATCCGCTTCCCCCAAGGTTAACCCTTCCGCTAAATGCTCTAAGGTTCCTACTCCGCCGCTCGCAATGACTGGCAAGGATACCGCCCGGCTCACAGCCTTGGTTAATTCTAACTCGTAGCCGATCTTAGTTCCGTCGCGATCCATGGAGGTCAAGAGGATTTCCCCTGCCCCGAGGGCTTCTGCTTCCGCGGCCCATTCCAACACATCCCTGCCAGTGGCCGTTCTTCCCCCGTGAATATACACTTCCCATCTACCTGGCGCCGTGCTTCGTGCATCAATGGCTACGACGATACACTGGCTGCCAAACGCATGCGCCCCTTCTTGGATAAGTCGTGGAGTCTGAACTGCAGAGGTGTTCAGGGCGATCTTATCCGCCCCTGCTCGCAGCATGCGACGAATATCCTCGATCGTCCGCAGTCCGCCCCCAATCGTAAAAGGAATAAAGACCTGTTCCGCCGTTCGGCGGACTACGTCAACCATTGTCTCGCGTTTATCTGATGAAGCCGTGATATCTAAAAATATCAATTCGTCGGCGCCTTCTTTATCATAGAGAGCAGCTAGTTCCACCGGGTCTCCAGCATCCCGTAGCTGTACGAAATTAGTCCCTTTGACGACCCGCCCATCATGGACGTCTAAACAGGGAATGATTCGCTTACTTAACATGTCTCATTCCCTCCTCAACCCACATTATCCCTATTTTTTGTTTGTATTCCGCTTACAAGCTTTCCGGTCCGTACTTCTGTGCGAACTGCCTCTATTGCTTCCCCTAAGCTAAAGGCTCCGCTATAAAGTGCTTTGCCTGTGATGGCCCCCTCGATCGAGGCCCCTTGTAAAACCTCAGCCTGTAGGTTTCGCAAATCGTCAAGAGTAGAAATCCCGCCAGAGGCGATCACTGCTAGGCCGGTTTCCCGAGCTAACTGAACCGTACTTCTAATATTCGGTCCTTGTAGCATTCCATCGCGTGCAATATCTGTAAAAACCACAGTTTGGATTCCCACAGCTTTCATCGCCTTACCCAAGTCAGTGGCATGCATCTCGGTTGCTTCTGCCCAGCCCTGAACCGCTACCAAGCCATCTTTGGCATCGATCCCAACAATGACTCGTTTCCCATACCGCTGTGCAGCTTCAGCTACCAAATCCGGATTTTTAACAGCAATCGTTCCCAGAATAACGCGTTCAATCCCTAACTCTAAAAGCTCCGTTATTCGCTCCATGGTCCGAATTCCTCCGCCGACTTGAATCTTCAGAGAAACACTTCCGACAATTTTACGGATCATCTCATCATTCACGGGCTTTCCGGAAAACGCGCCATTGAGATCGACTATATGTAAATATTCCGCACCTTGGCTCTCAAAATCCATAGCCACGTCAACAGGGTTCTCGGCGTAAACCGTGGCATCCTCCATCCGACCCTGCAGTAGACGTACCGCTTTCCCCTCCTTCAGGTCAATTGCTGGAAAGAGCAACATTGTCATTCACCAACTTTCCAAAATTCGTCAGAAGTTTAAGCCCCCAAGGACTTGATTTCTCCGGGTGAAATTGCGCCCCCCAGACATTCTCCCGGCCTACGACGGCAGGAAAGACAATTCCATAGTCACTCGTGGCAATAATATCCCGACTCTCGCTAGGATCAGCATAATACGAATGGACAAAATAAAAATCAGATTGATTGGGGATCCCATCAAGTAACCGAGAAGATTGTTCAAAGTTTAAGCTATTCCAGCCCATATGCGGTACCTTGCCGCCGGGGGGGAATTTGATAACTCGGCCTGCTAAGAGCCCTAGTCCGGCATGCTCTCCGTGCTCTTCCCCGATCTCAAAGAGAAGTTGCATGCCCAGACAAATCCCTAAGAACGGACGACCCGAATGAGCGAACTGAGTCAATGGCTCGATCCAGTCCATTATTTTTAAAGCCCCCATCGCATCGGCAAATGCTCCAACCCCCGGCAGGATCAGCCCATCTACCTCACTTAATTCTTGAGGGTCATTCATGATTTTGGCTTGATAACCGACCTTTTCCAAAGCCTTTTCAACACTTCTTAAATTTCCCCGCCCATAATCCACAATCCCTATCATCTTATAAAACTCCTTTAGTCGAAAGGATACCGCTATACCGTACATTCTGACGGAGGGCTAGACCAAGGGCTCTTCCCACCCCTTTAAAAATAGCTTCTAAAATATGATGTCGGTTTTTCCCAGAAAGTTGCCTGATGTTGAGGGTAAGCCCGCTCTGAACAACAAATGCTCGAAAAAATTCCTCAGCCATTTCAACAGGAAACTCACCTACCATACCGTCCGGACAATTTACATCCCAGACTAGATAGGGACGATTGGAAAGATCGAGCGCCACTTGAATAAGTGCTTCATCCATAGGTAGCAGGGCCTCTCCCAGTCGTTCAATTCCTCGCTTATCTCCGCAAGCCTCTCTAAGCGCTTGTCCCAAGACGATACCGCAGTCTTCAATTGTATGGTGAGCATCCACCTCTAAATCCCCACTGGCCTTCAGGACGAGATCAAAGTAGGCAAACCGGGCAAAGGCAGTTAACATATGATCGAAAAAACTTATTCCAGTTTCGATTTGGGATTCTCCCGTTCCGTCTATGTTTAATCGCACATGAATCTCTGTTTCCTTAGTTTTCCGTTCAATAAAAGCTTCTCTCATGATCTCTACTCCTTCACTGTCCGTAATCCCCGTTATCCACCATTGATCTCTCGGACTGCTCGTAAAAAGTCTCTATTTTCTTCAGGAAGTCCTGCACTCATGCGCAAACATTTGCCGAGAACCGGGAGATCACCCATGTTACGAACGAGGAACCCTCTCTTTAATAACTCACTCGTCAATCGATCAGGGTCTTGCGGTTTAAACAAAATAAAATTTGCCCGTGTCGGATAAACCACGAAGCCTTGAATCCGTCTTAATTCCTCATACAACGTTTGGGTTTCTGCCTTGATGCTTTGAATTTGTTGTTGATACTCATTTAAGTAACCGAGAGCAAGGATTCCTGCCCTTTGGCTAAACAAATTAACATTAAATGGCTGTCGAACCCGATTGATCAAGGCAATCGTCTCCGGTTGTCCAAGCAAATACCCCAAGCGGAGACCGGCCATTCCAAAGGCCTTAGAAAACGTACGGAGAATTACCAAGTTTGGATAATTTACAATTTCAGGAATGAGAGTCTCGTCGGAAAACTCCGCATACGCCTCGTCAACAACCACGATCTTACCACTTTCCCGCACAAGTTGGAGAATATCTTCTCTAGGGAATAGCGAACCGGTAGGATTATTGGGATTACAAATGATCATGACATGTGCGTCTTGCGATCGCGCAGCCTTCAACATCTGCTCAGTATCTAGATCAAGACCGTTTAACAAGGGAACTTCCACAACTGAGGTATCAGTCAAACGAGCCCCAATCTGATACATACTGAACGTTGGGGGATGAATAATAAGAGATTTCCCGGCACCGCCAAACGTGAGCAAGATAAGCTGAATAAGTTCATCCGATCCATTCCCAATCAGAATCCCTTCCGGAGATATCTTTGAATACGTCGAAATAGCCTGTTTAAGCTCTATGCCCATTCCATCGGGATAACGGTTAAACGCAAGTTCCTCGTTGAACAGCCCCTCGCGCATTCCTTTCGGCCAGAGAAAGGGGTTTTCATTGGCGTCCAGTTTAATACACTGCGGCATATGTTTTGCTTGATAAGGAGTAAGCTGGCGTACTCCAGGACGAACAAATTTTTCGAGATTGCTTAATACCATGTCTATCATACCCCCTTCTTATAAAATCTTATTTTTAATACGCAACAACCTTAGTCTTGCACATCTAAAAACTACTTAAATCGTACTTCTACAGCTCGAGCATGCGCTTCCAATCCTTCGCTACGCGCGAGTAAGGCGATTTGCTTGGCATCTCGTTTAAGAGCTGCTTCTGAATACCCGATCACACTAACCTTTTTCATAAACATATCAACATTGAGGGGAGAATAAAACCGTGCCGTCCCTCCGGTGGGCAAAACGTGATTGGGTCCCGCAAAGTAATCCCCCACGGGTTCCGGAGAATAACGTCCTAGAAAAACAGCTCCGACATTTCGGACTTTTCCTAACCAAGAATAGGGCTCCTTAACGACTAACTCAAAATGCTCCGGGGCAATTTGATTGGCCAAATCCATTCCTTCGTCGAGATTCGACACCAAAATTGCGGCCCCATATGTTTGCCAGGAGGCACGAGCAATCTCGGCACGAGGTAAGCCCTCCAATTGCCGCTCCACTTCGACGATCGTCTGTTCAAGAAGTTGACGAGAAGGAGATACCAAAATTGCTGAAGCCAATCGATCATGTTCGGCCTGGGACAATAAATCTGCGGCTAATTCATTGGGGCTCCCACTCTCATCTGCCAAGATTAAGATTTCACTCGGCCCGGCCAACATATCAATGTCTACCGTTCCGTAGACTTGCTTCTTGGCTAAGGTTACGTAGATGTTCCCCGGTCCGGTTATTTTGTCCACCGGAGAAATGGACTCAGTCCCGTACGCTAACGCCGCTATCCCCTGAGCCCCTCCAACCCTGTAAATTTCGGTTACACCCGCTTCGGCTGCCGCTACTAAGACCTCTGGAAGCAGAGTGCCATCCGCTCTAGGTGGAGTGACCATGACGATCTCTTTTACCCCGGCAACAACAGCTGGTAAGGCGTTCATCAAGACTGACGAGGGATAAGAAGCCGTTCCTCCGGGTACATAAATACCCACACGCTTGAGTGGGAGAAGAAGTTGCCCAAGAATACTTCCATCCGAGTCTGGCTCCATCCATGACGTTCGTTTCTGTCGTTCATGATAGTTTAAGATATTTCGTTTAGCCGTACGTAAGGCTTCTAAAAAGTCCTCTTCGACCACTTGATACGCTCCTTGAATTTCCTCTTTGCTTGCCCTCAGCCCACATTGACGCAGATTGACTTGATCGAATTCCTCCGTCATTTGAAAGATTCCCTCTTCGCCATCCTCCCGAACCCGCTTGAGAATCTCTGCAACACGCTTATCTAAGGTTTCATCGTCCCCATAGGATTTCCGCGTGAGACGATTCAAATCAATATCCTTTAAATCCTCAACTTTCACAACAAGATCCCTCGCTTTATCTGTCAAAATAAATCTCTAAACGGCATCAGCAAACCAGTTCCTGGTTCAAAACTCTACTCATCTTCTCGATGACTACTTTGCCGAGACATCTCCAACTAGTTCTCCACGCATACGCTCGATCAAATCTCGAATTCGCCCATATTTCATGCGATAAGCAACTCGGTTAGCGATTAAACGAGTCGTTGCTTCAAGGATTGGAGCAACCTCAAGTAAGTGATTTTCCTTGAGTGTTTTTCCCGTGGAGACAATATCGACAATCATTTCTGCAAGATCGACACAGGGGGCAAGTTCCATATTGCCATGAAGTTTTATAGGCGTTACCTGCATGCCCAACCCACTAAAAAAAGTCTCTGTCACACGCGGAAACTTCGTGGCTACCCGTTGATGATTCAGACCACTTAAATCATAGTCTCCATTTGGGAGTTTTGGTGGGACGCTTTCCTCAGGCATTGCAACTACAAAGCGACAATAACCAAATTTTAGGTCCAGTAATTCGGCCACATCCTTATTTTCTTCCAGCAAGGTATCCTTTCCAACCAGTCCTAGGTCTGCAGCTCCATACTCAACATAGGTTGGAATATCAGTTGGCCGGCAAATAATAATCTTCGCCTTACTATCAGGAAGATCATAAAAGAGCTTCCGAGAATCTTCATTAACATGGCTACACTCGATCCCCACTCGACTTAATAGTTGGATAGAATCGATGAGCAACTTCCCTTTAGGCAACGCAATCGTCAAAAAATCTCGTTCCACTCGGCATCCCCTTCCAATATCCCCGCTAAAACTAAAGCTTAATTCGGTTTATAAATTTTTACAATTTAACGCTTTAGCTAATTAAAGCTCTAATATATTAGTATTATAACAATGTCCTCTTACTCTAGCAACCCCTTAATGTAAATAAAAGTTGAGGTGTAACATATTCCTCCAAAATAAAGGTAATTTATTCATTATTAGAGAAATGTATCTAACTATTCCATTGAAGGAAATATGTAATATTATTTCTCATATATAATTTTACAAGTTCCTATAGGAAATTGGTCGGACAAGATCGGTTTTAAAACTTTCTTGTTAATTGGATATCTATTATGTTTCTCGACCGGAATTTTATACTACTTCGCCAACAGTTCAATTCTTTTTTTCCTTGGTCGGGCATTACAAGGAGTTGGGGAAGCACCGATTTGGGCATTAGCTCCGGCGCTATTGTCCATCAAGTTTCCCAACTCTAAGGGAAAAATCATGGGTGTATACAATGCAACAATTCACGGAGTGAGCCAAACATTTGTTGGAGTGTTTTTCTCTTTGTTTTATGTGGCTATTAGTCTTTCTCAAATAATTACTGGTGGTCTTTCAGACAGGATGGGGCGAGAAAAATTTATAATATCCGGTTTAATAATAGCTGCTTCAGGAATGTTTATATTTCCCGGTTTAAGTCAGCAGTGGATCCTCATCGCATTAACACTCGCAAGTCTCGGGTTGGGAGTATTTTATTTGTCATCCATGGCCTTTTTAAATGAAATTGTACCAAATTCACTTAAAGGAACCGTCTCTGGAGCCTATTATTTATTTTGGGGGATTGGATTCTTCTTTGGTCCGCTGTTAATAAGTAAACTTGGAGAACTATCTGGGCATTACATCGGTTTCTTTATGTACTCTCTGGTTCTGGCGCTAGAAGCCATTATAATGATATTCTTATACAGGAAGGTAAGGTTAACATGAGGTAGTTACAGAGACCATTTTTCACCAACTAAGAGCTCCCAATAATTATATCTAAGCAAAATAAGAGGCAAGCCATTCATCAAACTAGGCTTGTCTCTTAAACGTAAGGTAATAGTCAACCCATGCAAAAGCTAAGTGATCATCCATCAACTGTAGATCGTCAAAATCCTTAAGATAAGATGATCAGTCTCCCATCTCCATCCCAAAAGTACGTGCGGCTAACAGCAAGGGATCGTTTAACGGAACATATTTTATCTGATCAACCGCTTCCTGGAGTGGGACTCGTACAATATCCCTGCCTCGTAGGGCGACCATAATGCCAAATTCCTCTTCGAGAGCCGCATCAACCGCAGCTACACCATAGCGAGTAGAGAGCACTCGATCATACGCATTTGGAGAACCTCCTCGTTGGAGATGACCCAGTACAGTGACACGAGTTTCTAAGCCATAGTGTTCTTCGAGATCATTGCCGAGTTTGGCACCGATCCCGCCCAATTTGATGGGGTCGAATCGCCCCGAAACCATACGTTCAACCACCATTTCCCCGCCAAGAGGCTTAGCTCCTTCAGCAACGACAATAATGCTAAATTTCTTGCCAAGTTTCGCCCTTTTTTGAATGCATAGGGCCACACGATTAATATTATAAGGTATTTCTGGTATAAGGATGACATCTGCCCCCCCCGCAACACCAGCATAAAGGGCAATCCATCCAGCGTAACGCCCCATTACTTCAAGGACCATGACTCGATGATGAGATTCCGCAGTAGTATGTAATCGATCTAAAGCTTCCTGGGCTGTATCGACCGCTGTTTGAAAACCAAAGGTTTGATCAGTGGCCATGAGATCATTATCAATCGTCTTCGGGATTCCGATTACAGAGAGCCCTTTATTCGCTAACTTAAGTGCAATATTTAAACTTCCATCTCCACCAATGGCTAGTAAGGCATCGACTCCACGCTCTTTTAAATTTCGAATTACATCATCAGATCGATCAACCATTTGAGTTAACCCATTAACTTTCGTCTCATACGCAAACGGATTATCTCGGTTTGTCGTCCCCAGTATTGTTCCTCCGCGCGGTAAAATACCCGAGACATCCTTCAAGGTAAGGGGCATGAAATCTCCCTCAACCGCTCCACGAAAGCCATCAAGGATTCCAAGTACTTCAAGACCATATCCAGTCGCACTTTTAACAATTGCCCGAATTACAGCATTAAGCCCCGGACAGTCCCCTCCACCTGTGAGCACAGCAATCTTACGCATCTTTACACCCCTTAATCTATAGGTACTTTCGTAACGTTATTATATATTTAAAGGCGGTCAAAGAAAATTTTTCTAAAATCGTTTCCTAATCGCCCCCTACTTTCAGAAGAGACATTACCCTTTAAAAACCTGCGATATCCAGATTACCCCTCGATATGTCATAGTTTTCCACAATTATTCTGCCGAATCTAAAAGGATTTTGGGATATGATCCTAAAATTATATTAGTTTGATTGGAAGGGGTTATTAAAATGAGTTATTCTTTATCAACGAAAAAAATTCGGCCAACCTCGCCCAATCCTAAAATGGGCGGGTGGAAAACAACAACTCTTAGAAATATTATTATCAAACATACCTGCAACCTATAATCGCTATATTGAACCATTCTTTGGAGGTGGAGCTCTATTCTTTGGGTTACGCCCTCAAAATTCAATCATATCGGATTTTAACCCTGAGCTGATAAATCTATACCGAGTTGTAGCACAGAATGTTCAGGAATTGATTGCCGCTCTTAAGAATTTACCGAATGACAAAGAACTATTCCTTAATCTTCGCGCAAAGGATCCAGCGACACTCTCCTCTGTAGAACAGGCCGCACGAACCATATACCTAAATCGAACTTGTTTTAATGGACTATATCGCGTGAATAAAAGTGGTCAATTCAACACTCCTTTTGGTAATTATCACAATCCTAAGATATGCGACGAAAATAATTTGATGGCTGCTAGTCGTTTACTCCAAACCTCTCAAATAATCTTAAGTGATTATAAAGCTATACTTGAAAACTATGCTCAGCCTGGCGATTTTATTTACTTAGATCCGCCTTATATGCCCATATCAAGCACTTCGGATTTTAAACGTTATACAAAAGTACAGTTCTACGAAAAAGATCACATTGATCTTGCCGAAAGGGTTCACAACTTACACGAGCTTGGCTGCCACGTCCTGCTTTCAAACTCCAATCACCCTCTTGTTCATGAACTATACAGTAACTATCGTGATAGCATCATCATCCTACAAACCAAGCGAAACATCAGTAGCGACGCCTCTAAAAGAATGGGTGAGGACATATTAATTAATATTAAGCCTCGACCGAGGCGTAAACTTTTTATTAATCAAAGTCCTATTACTTTATCCTCCCAGGTCGAGCATTTCCCCTCTACAAGGTATATGGGTAGTAAGCAAGCTCTACTAAAGCCTATTTGGGAAGCATCTTCCCAATTTAACGTTAATACTGTCTTAGATTTATTTAGCGGTAGTGGTGTTGTAAGTTATATGTTTAAAGCACAAGGGAAGCAAGTCATCAGTAACGATTATCTGGCCTTTTGTTCCTTATTCACAAAGTCAATGGTTGAGAATAACTGTGTTACCTTGTCAGAGCAAGATTTAAACTTTTTATGTAATCATGAGACTCCTAACCCAGATCGTTTTGTCTCAGATACTTTTAGAGGATTGTATTTCAGTGATGACGATAATTTATTTATTGATAAAATTAGAGCGAACATCAATTATTTGGAAGATGACTATAAAAAGGCCATTACTATGGCTTCACTCGTCAGATCATGCCTGAAAAAACGAGCCAGGGGTATTTTCACCTACACCGGAAATAACTCAGATGACGGTCGACGCGATTTGAGATTGTCGCTGAAGGACCAGTTTTGTGAGGCAGTAGACAAAGTGAACAAGGCAGTATTCAATAACAGGCGGGCAAATATCTCTCAAAACGTCGATTCAATGGAAATTAACACAACTGCAGATCTAGTATATATTGATCCCCCTTACTTTAGCCCACTTTCTGACAACGATTATACTCGAAGATATCATTTTGTCGAAGGACTTGCTCGTAACTGGAAAAATGTTGATCTACAGGCACATACTAAAACAAAAAAATTCAAAAGTTTTCCCACTCCATTTAGTAAAGAGATAGGAGCCTATAAGGCCTTTGAAACACTATTAAGGCGTCACCAAGCAAGCATCATTATTGTCTCTTATTCTTCAAATTCTCTACCTACTAAAAACGATTTATCAGCTTTGCTTTCCAAATATAAACAAAATGTTAAAGTAATCGAAGTAGATTATCGCTATAGTTTCGGTAATCAAGGCCATAAGGTTGATGATAACAAAAACAGTGTTCAAGAATATCTATTTATTGGCTACTAAACTCTTCATCTCAAAGACATAGGAAACCCCTAAAACACTTGCGAAAAGGTCTATATATTGATTGTATAGAGGAGCAATACCTTTTAAACGGATGATTTTTGTCATCCGTTTTATCAGTTGCTGATGTTCTTGCCTGTTAGCCTGTGGCATTTTTTCAACCTGAATCATATGCCACTCCTTCCTCTACTCAACGCACAAAATCTCTTTAATATTCTTCTGCCGTGCCACCAACTGGGCCGCTTCATTCTCCATAGTTTCGAGTGCCATTTCAACCCGTTTCCCCTTAGCCCTTAGGACTTGGCACTGTCGAATAATCTGCCCTGCATCGGATCCATAGACCAAGATATCCGCTCCCTCCACAGTTGGAAGCGGGAATTGTTCTAACAAATTCCCCAGGTGGATAGCGAAACCAGTCGCTGGTTGTGGAACCCCAAAATCAGCATATAATGCATCATAACGTCCACCCTCAACTACCGGAAAGCCCATTCCTGGAACATACCCTTCAAAAACAGCCCCAGTATAATATGAAAAGCCGCGGAGTATTCCTAAATCTAACGAAACATTTGCTTGGATTCCAAAGTCGTTTAAATACCGATAAATTCGTCTCAAGCTTTCAACTGCCTCGCGAATCGCTGGTCTCTCACTCCAGCCAAGAACTTCATCGAGAATTTCTTCTCCCCCATGTAAATGGGGTAAATGAAGTAAAAGCTCCTGAACCCGCCCGGGTAACCCACTTTGCCTGACTAAACTTTCTACGCCCACCATGTCTTTACGTGCTAACGCTTCTTCCAAGTTAGCTTGAATCCCCTCATCGACCCCTGCCTCCAACATCAACCCGGAGAAAATTCCCATATGTCCCAGGTTAAACTGATAGTTTTTTAAGCCCAAACCCGCAATCGCTTCGACTGCGAGAGCAATCACTTCCGCATCCGCCAATTCCTGGTCTGAACCCACGAGTTCTACTCCTACTTGACGGAACTCTCTATGTCTAACAGTGGTGTTACGATACACATCAGCACCATAACACAAACGCAGAGGGAATTCCGCACCTCGCATGCGTGTACTAACGAGACGGGCAATGGGTATGGTCAGTTCAGGACGCATAGCCAGAATATGTCCATTGCGATCAAAGAATTTGTATAAAGAATCGTCTTGCTCAACGTCCGGTTGGACGCAAGCGGAAAACTCTAGCGTTGGAGTCAACACCTTTTGATATGACCACTGCCGAAAAAGCGTTAGAATCTGTGTTTCTAATCGCTCCTGAACCGCTACTTCCTCAGGTAGTAAATCGCGCATGCCCATTGGGATACGTAGGCCTAAATTTGTCCTTAACATGATGTTTCTCCTTCACTTATGTCAATTTTCTTAATCATTTTGCTCTAGTAAACGCCGCAATATCATTTGGTAACCATCCGCTCCGAAATTCAAACAACGCTTTACCCGACTGATTGTCGCTGTACTAACCCCAGTCGCTTCCCCTATCGCAGTATAGGTCTCATTTTTCTGCAACATTTTAGCAACTTCTAAACGCTGTGCTAAAGCCTTAATTTCTGCAATCGTCGCTATGTCTTCAAAAAACCGATAACATTCTTCTTTGCTTTTTAACAAGAGAACCGCTTCGAACAAAGCATCCGTTAACGGGTTTTGCAAACGTTCATCGCTCGACATAGGTTTACCCTCCTTGAATAATTATGCTGTCTCCCTTTAATCTATTAAAGCACTGCTCTATTGTCAAGCTTTTTATGTTTAATTTTTCCGCTTGCCTACCTCTTCACTCTGTGCTACAATACGATACATTAGCAGCAAGACATAAACACACTAAAATTTCATACAACTCTTATTCAGAGTAGGTGGAGGGACTGGCCCGATGAAACCCGGCAACCGGCATTAATGCACGGTGCTAACTCCTGCAGAGAAATCTGGGAGATAAGAGGAAAACCGAATCGTACTCCGCGGGTTTTCTTCGCGGAGTTTTTTGTTGTGTTTAATGTTGTAATCTCTTATTGAAGGAGGTACGCCCTTGATTCAGATCCAAAACCTAGTAAAAACATACTCCTCCCGTCAAGGGAACGTTATCGCTATCGATGATGTTTCTCTGTGTATACCAAAAGATGCCATCTACGGCATTATTGGCTTAAGTGGTGCCGGAAAAAGCACCTTGGTACGATGTTTGAACCTTCTTGAAAAACCGACAAGCGGTCAAATCATCATTGCGGGGCAAGATCTTACCAAACTTTCTGGCAAGGCACTTCGTCAGGCTCGCCAGAAAATCGGAATGATTTTTCAACATTTTTATCTTCTTCAATCTCGAACCGTGACAGAGAACATTGCTTTCCCCTTAGAAATTGCGGGGCTTTCTAAGCAGGAAATCTCAATGCGGGTTGATGAGTTGCTCCATCTTGTCGGCCTTGAGGACAAAGCCCATGCCTATCCCTCTCAATTAAGTGGTGGTCAGAAACAACGAGTTGGCATTGCGCGCGCGCTTGCCACCAAGCCGCAAGTCCTCTTATGTGATGAGGCCACCTCTGCGCTTGATCCTCAAACCACCCTTTCTATTCTAAACCTCTTGCGTGATATTAACCAAAAACTTGGCCTGACGATTATCATCATCACGCATGAGATGAAGGTCGTCAAAGAAATTTGCACGGATGTAGCCGTTCTGCACGAAGCTCAGATTGTCGAAAACGGCCCTGTCGAATCCGTGTTCATTCACCCCCAGTCAGAGATCGCTCGACAATTTATCTCGTCTGTTTTCTCGCATGAACTCCCGACAGACCTTCTGAAAGAAATTGCGACTCATCAAAATTCTGAAGTTGTACGCATTCAATTCTTAGGTTCACGAGCATCCGATCCTATCATTACTGATTTACTGCGAACCTGCAACGTTCGTGCAAATATCCTCTATGGAAATATTGATCACATAAGATCAACCCTGTTTGGCACCCTTACTTTAGAACTTCAAGGAAATTCTGAACAGTTGCGACAGGCTCATGACTATTTGGCGTCCCGCGAATTAAATGTGGAGGTGATTCAACGTGCCCTTTGAGCCATCCCTACTTTTCCAAGCCTCCTTTTGGAGTGATATAGCCCAACTTATCACTCCCGCCGTCGGTGAGACCCTCTACATGGTGGTTGTTTCCACAATCCTCGCCTACCTCTTAGGACTTCCCTTGGGCATCATTTTGGTTGTAACTTCGCCGGGACATATTTCCCCTAACCCTTGGGTAGAACGAATTTTAGGAACCCTGATCAATATCTTGCGTTCCGCCCCGTTTATCATCCTGTTAGTAGCCTTCATACCGTTCACTCGATCACTTGTCGGCACGTCCATTGGCACAACCGCGGCTATTGTCCCTCTTGTCATCTCCGCTGCTCCTTTTGTGGCGAGAGTAGTGGAAAGTTCCCTTAAAGAAGTTCCTTATGGTGTGATCGAAGCGGCTTTATCTATGGGAGCCTCCCCTCTCCAAATCATACAAAAGGTTCTTCTCCCCGAAGCCAAAGCTTCTCTTATCTTAGGCGTCACCATCACGACGATTAGCATTATTGGCTACACTGCCATGGCTGGTGCCGTAGGCGGGGGTGGGTTAGGGGACCTCGCCATTCAATACGGTTACAACCGTTTCCGGACCGACATCATGATCTTAACTGTCATCGTTCTGATCGTAATTGTACAAGGACTACAATCCCTAGGAACCACACTTGCTCGTAAGCTATCTCATTAACAAAACAACAAATTGGAGGAAAAAATCATGTTAAAAATTAGGCATCGTTACTCTGCTCTATTGCTTGTAATCTTAACTTCTCTTTCCCTAGTACTCTCCGGTTGTGGCACTACAGCCGATGCTCCTAAAACTGGATCCAACACCCCTTCTAACACCGTGCTAAAAGTTGGAGCCACCCCAATTCCCCATAGTGAAATCCTAGAATTCATCAAACCTGAATTGGCTAAAGAAGGGATTGACCTAAAAATCGTTAGCTATACCGATTACGTCCGTCCCAACTTAGACTTGGACACCGGAGATATTGATGCTAATTTCTTCCAGCACACCCCTTACCTAGATTCCTTTAACAAAGATCACAACTTAAGTCTTGTCTCGCTCACCAACGTTCACATCGAGCCGATGGGAATCTACTCTAAGAAGATTACAAAACTCGACGACTTGAAAAATGGAGATACCTTAGCCATTCCCAACGATCCATCGAACAGCGGTCGTGCCTTAGCCTTATTAGCCAAAGCCGGTCTCATCGGGTTGAAAGACGGAGTAGGGATCAAAGGAACGGTTCAAGACATCGTGAGTAACTCAAAATCACTTAAAATCATCACCATCGATGCCCCCCAACTTCCCCGAGTACTCCAAGACCCCAAAGTTGCGGGTGCAGTGATCAACACAAACTATGCTCTAGAAGGTGGACTTAATCCAACTAAGGACTCCCTTTTTACAGAAGATAAAAACTCTCCATATGCCAATATTTTAGTCGTTAAAGACAGTCGGAAAAACGATCCTGCTTTGCAGAAGCTCGCGAAAGCCCTAACATCTCCTGGTGTTAAAAAGTTTATTGAAGACAACTATAAAGGTTCAATTGTTCCCGCATTCTAAAATGGCGTTGAGTGCTGCCTTTGTTCTAAAATGCTTTATGAGAAATTAAAAGGAAGCCGGATTTACCACATAGTTAGTAAATCCGGCTTTCTGCGTATCCAATCAAATAAGAATTTAATTGACTTCCAAAATATAAGTGCTATGATTAATAAAAAGGGTTCTATTGACTGCATTTCATAATCTAATATATATATCAAGAATCCACTAATTTATACTATATTGTTTAAAGGTTGTGTTTGGATGTCGGATGATAAAATAGTTAAGAAACTTAGTCAAACTGAAGCAAATTCTTCAGAGGCTTCAGGTGAAGGCTTTTTAGGACCTGTTGAAATGATTATTGGGGGTACTAGAGGTCCTTTGTTTTCTAAGTTCAGTGATAATAAAGGCATACCTGATATAGAGTTAATGGCATCACAAATTGTCAAATTAGGCACAAGTAACTCCACTGGGCCGATTATTGGCGTGAACGATCAAGCCTTCGAGGTTGCAACCATTCAAAACTGGGTAAAACGTGGCATTATTGAAAGTCCAGACGGTAAGAAGTATCCACCAAAACAAGTGGCTAGAATACTAATGACTCACGACCTTAAGGTTTTATTTGAATTAAAAGAGGCTAAAGAAATTATTGATTTAGGGGAGTCTATATCGGATTTCACATTAGTTGAATTATATGAATACCATTTATCTCTATTTAGTGAAATTGAAAAACTAACCCCAAGTCTAAATGTTCTTAACAGTAGAGCATTAGAAATAATAAGAGAAAAAAGGAATCCTTCGAAAGATGATATTAGAGCATCAACCTTTATGACATTTTTAACGATATCTAAGTGGGCAAGTTTTACAAGGGCACTTATTTTAAAGTGGGTTGAAACCCCTTAACGGATAGGAGGATCTTTCAATGGCGAAAACTATTAAGCAATCTCTCATCGAAACCTACCCAAAAAACAATTTAAACATAAACAGAGATGAAACTTTACAAACTAGTGCTGATACTAATGTTGTGTTCATGAGGCACCAGTACCGGGTAAAGAGAATGTGCACAAAGACTGATGATGATTTAAAAGCCATAATGGTGGCTCACTTGGAAACACGAGCTCGAGAGCAAGAAAGCACCTATACTAGAAAGTAAAACTATTCAACCCCAGTAGCACCTGTAGCAATAGTAGCGCCTATTTTAGCTCCGGTATCGATTAAAAATTAAATCCAAATAATAGGTACCTAAAATAGGCCCCACCTTTAAAAAGGCTGAGGACTATTTTGCTTTATTTATATTGATTTTGTATTGAAAGGAGTCATTTAATGCAAACGGAAAAAAGGATTAACGTTGGAATCGGTTTTGCGACTGGGAGAAAGAGTTTTCAAAAGGTGTTGAGAACCTATATACACAACTGGAAGGAAAGCGGTTTGGTAGAAAACACAAGGATCAGTTTAAATCTCTTTGTAGCCTATGATCTTATTTATAATAAGACCGAAATAACGGATTACACCAATATCCACCCAGAACTTGTCGAGCAAATTGAGAGTCAAAATTTTATTGGAAACATCGCCATAAAAGAAGAAATCGACTATTTAATTCGAGAAAACGTCATAACTATTAATGAAGTTCGCATGATTTTTGGCAAGGGGTATGCAGCCAAGCGCAATGCTGTGTTATATAACGCTATAAAGCATAAAATGGATTATCTGCTTTTTCTGGACGACGACGAGTACCCCATGGCAGTGACCAATACGCGCAATACTGCAATTTGGGGAGGTCAGGAAGTTCTAACAAACCATCTTAACTATCTCAGTCAAGCGGACATCACCCACGGAAATCACTGTGGCTATGTATCGCCTATTCCCTATATCGAGTTTAATGACACTATGACCGAAGCAGATTTCCGTTCTTTTATTGAGGCTATCAGCAATGATATCATCAACTGGGATACCTTGAAAACCGTTATGGAGAACGGCGGAGTAACCTATGCTGATACAAAGATATTGACGAGCGATGATGCTATAGAGGTTAAGGAACTAAACCACTCCAAATTCATCTCAGGCGCTAACCTGGGTATTAACCTCACCGATTCTCGCCGTATCTTTCCCTTTTACAATCCACCGGGAGCTAGAGGAGAAGATACTTTTTTAAGTACCTGCCTAAGAGACCGAAAAGTTTTACGCGTTCCATGCTATACATTCCATGATGGGTTCTCTACCTATAATGACCTTTTAGAAGGGGTTCTTCCAATCCGATTGAAGTTCATCAAAGCTGATACCGAGCAGATAACCACTCGCTTTTACAATGCCTGTATCGGCTGGATTCGTTATAAACCATTACTGCTTTATATTACTCAACCAGATCGTTATGAAGAAACGATTGAAACGATGCGGGAACAGCTTAACGAGACATTGCCTAAAATCTGCGCTTATTTCGGAAAGCCGGACTTTATGAAAGTCTTAACTGAATTGGAGAAATACCATAAAAATGTCAAAAAGCATTATCTTGAATTTCTTGAAACGCAACTCATTTGGTCAAAAATCATGGAACACTTTGCAAGGCCTTAAGGCGGCTCTATACTCTATATTGTTCTTGAATTCAGGACAATATCATTATGAATTTGCAACAAACTTCACTGTGACACTAGTACCAGTTAAATCGGATTCAAAGCTCATGGATGCCCGATGACGTCCCGCTATGCTCTGACAAATTGCAAGTCCGAGTCCCGTTCCCCCTTCTTTGGTTGTCAAGAAGGGAGTACCCAATTTTTCAAGAATATCTGGGTCAAATCCCTCACCTTGGTCACAAACCCTAAAAATAATATGTAAACCTAATTGATACGTTTGAATGGTTAAAGTCTTGCCACTTTGCATCGCTTCAAGGCCATTTCTGGCTAAGTTAAGGATCAACTGTCTAAGCTCATTTTCGTTTCCCTGAATGTTTGATACTTCCTCAAGGTCTAGAATGATCTGTTTGTCTTGATTAAACGCATCAGCCGATAAAAGCGGCGCAAGTGTCTTAACAATCCCCGTAATATTGATTGAGCTAAAATCAGAAGATCTGTCCTTGGCCAGACTTAGAAAATCCGTAATAATTAAATTAGCCCGATCCAGTTCTCCTATCATCAAGTCATAGAATTCTCGATTTTTCTGATTTTCATCCTTTGAGGTGAGAAGCTGTAGAAAACCACGCACCGTTGTAAGAGGATTTCTTACCTCATGGGCGATTCCTGCAGCCATTTCGCCCACCATGTTAAGTCTTTCTAAGCGCGCCAATTCACGGTCAGCAGTCTTTCTATCGGTAACGTCAATCAACACTTTAAAGACTAATTTAGATCCATCCGCATCTATAAACGGTTGAGAGTACACTTCATAAATCCGATCATGGAAAACCATCTCTTTCCACACCGTTCTATTGCTTCTCCGAATCATGGGAGTCATACAATCTTGGCAGGGCAGAGCCAAACCTGCAATGACATCATAGCAAGGTTGATCAAGACAGGGCCCGAACTTAGTTTGAAAGCTACCATTGGCAAACCGTATTTTATAATTTTCCTCTTGCACATAGACTAAACCCGGGAAGTTGTCAAAAAGTGAGTATAACCGATGGTGCTCTTCCTCTACAGCCTTTTCAATTTCTCTTCTCTCATTGATGTTGCGAAAAAAAATTGAAATTCCACTCTCGGTCGGATAAATACTGACTTCAACCCAATGCCCCACGAAAGGAGCATAAGCATCTATTCGTGTTGGTTGACCACCACTCATTACGTTCAGACATGCATCCGTAATGACTTTATTCCCCTGCTTGTAAGTTTGCCAATAATTAGTCCCTACGATGTTGTCGTAAATACCATTTTTTTGGCGTGCATCAACCATAGCTTTATTGGCAAACGTTATGACCCATTCACGATTCACAGCGATAAAGTAGTCACTAATACTATCGAGCGTATCGAGCATATCTTGATTTACTTTAGCTAGTTCTTTTTGAGCGGCTTCTTTTTGAATTATCTCGCTCCGAAGTTGCCGATTTGTTTGTTCTAGTTCCTCCGTGCGAAATTTGACCAATTCCTCTAGGCTTTCCCGATACTGGCTTAATTCCTTCTCTTTTAGCTCACTCTCGGTAATATCCCAGATCGAGACAACTCTAAGGGGCTTAGCATTTAACGTCACATCATAATTTTCGATGTGGACTGGGAAAAGCCTCCCATCCTTCTTGATATGAACTGAATTATATCCATATTGGCCTATATTCCGTATAGGCCTAATTTGCAGGAAGTCTTGGTGATGCCCCGGAGCACATAAAAGATTATATATCGATTTGCCAATTAATTCAGCCGGACAATAGCCATGCATTTCAGCATATCGAGGGTTCACTTTGAGCAATTCTCCACTATTAGCGTCGCAAACCACCACTCCCCAGCTTTTCTCTAAGAAAATCCGATTCCAAATTTCGTTGTCCTCTCGAACCTGCACTAAATTAGCTTCAAGGAAAGCAATCTTTTGCTCTAATTCGACAATGACTTTGTCCGTCGTCATTTTAAATACCACTTTTCTTCATAAGATTGCGGTCAGTGCGATGGTAATGAGCTAGCTAATAGTGGAAATGGCAAATCATCTATGTGGAGTTGTGAATATAAACACTATAATATGTGCTCTTCTTCGACAAATACTTCCTTATTTCCTCTATAAAAAACTGTTTTTTTGTAAAATTTTAAAAAAAATAAATTAATAAACCATTAAACTGATTTTTTACCCGTCATTGTGTTTATCTTGAGCTTAAATACAGTGACTTTAGCTAACTCAGATTCTTCAAATACGAATATGTCCTCTGAATAATGCTTTAAGATAATCTTCATTCCCTCACGCTTGCCCTCAATTCCTTCTATAAATTCGACTTCGCCAAACCCTATGACACTCTTATACCGCATGGACCAATTGCAGGCATTTTTACTAGGGACAATTTGAGTATCCACTTCAACTTCAAAGCTAGCCTGAGGATTTTCGCGAAGAATCGAGAGTTTTAAGCCTTCTACCGCAGAATGAAAATATAATTCTTTATTTTGGTAACCAAAACTCATGGGGATAATATAAGGCATATCTTGATAGGATACAGCTAATCGACAAACCTGAGCTTTCTCCATGATCCCATCCATTTCTTCCTGTTGATTAATCTGCTTATCATTTCTTCTCATGTTTTAGCCTCTTTCCATTGTTTAATCACTACATAATTAATCCTTCAATAAAAGCTATAAAACCAAATTTATCTTACTCTACTTATCGAGATTTGTCTGTATTCTAAACTGAGTATTATAAATTTGACGATAAAGGCCGTCTTGCTTGATTAATTCTTCATGGTTTCCGCTTTCTGCAATCGTGCCATTCTCAATGACAAGAATCTGATCTGAGGCAAGCACTGTAGATAATCTATGTGCAATAACAAAACTCGTTCTGTCCTTTAACAAAGGCACCATAGCCTTTTGAATATACAATTCGGATACAGAATCTAATGAGGAGGTCGCTTCATCAAGGATAATAATCCTTGGGTTTTTTAAAATTACCCTGGCGATTGATACTCTTTGCTTTTCTCCCCCCGAAAGCTTTATTCCTCTATTCCCGACTATCGTGTGATAGTTATCCGGTAACGTCATAATAAAATCATGAATATGGGCTGCTTTACAGGCTGACCTGATTTCCTCCTCCGTCGCATCAAGTTTACCATATCTTAAATTTGCTTCTATCGTATCGTTAAAAAGATAGGGTTCTTGCATTACAATCCCAATCTGACTTCTTAGCGAATCCAGTGTTACCTCACGAATATCCCGACCATCGATTTTAATACTCCCCTTAATTACATCATATAATCTGGGAATTAAATTAGTAATGGTAGTTTTTCCTGCACCACTGGAACCCACTAAGGCCACCATAGTAGCTGGGTTTACGGAAAAACTAATATTTTCTAAGACTGGAACGTCACGATTATAGGAAAAATAAACCTTATCGAATTGGACCCTACCTTGTATGGCCTCTAATTTGTGGGCACTTGGTTTGTCTTCAATTTCTTGTTTTTGATCAAAATATTCAAAAATTCGTTGAAATAAGGCCATTGACCTTGTGACATCAATATGAATATTGGAGAGTTGTGAAACAGGTAAATATAGCCTCCCTAAAAGTGCTACAAAGGCTATAATTCCTCCAATGGTTATTTCACCTTTAATGTACAAATATCCCCCGCTAAAATAGATGAGCATGGGACCTATGGCAATAAAGGTAGTGATGGTCATTCGAAACCATCGCCCCACTAGAGATTCATGGATCTGGAGATTGATAACTTCTTTACTTATCCTCGCAAATCGCTGATATTCTTCCTTTTCTTTGGTAAATAGTTTAGTGAGTATCGCTCCACTAATGCTCAAGGTTTCTTGGATTAACTGATTGAGCTCACTTATTTTCTCTTGGCTTTGAGAAGCAATCTTCCATTTCAATTTCCCTACTTTACGAGTTGGGATGATAAAAGTTGGTAATATGATCATCCCCACAATTGCCAGTTTCCAATTCATGGATATCAAGACAATAGCAGTGCTAACCAGTACCGCACCACTACTTAAGGCATTGACGACAGTCATGTTGAAGATATCCTGGATTCCATCGATATCACTTGTCAATCGGGTGATGATCTCCCCTGGTTTGGCCGCCGAGTAAAAATTCAGAGACATGTGCTGCAAGTGAGAATACATCTGATTTTTCATATCGTAAATGATGTGTTTAGAGATCCATATACTCAAGTAAGACTGCGCTACTTGTAACAAGCCAAGCAGTATCGTAACCCCTATCGAAATCACGATAAATAGACTTAAAAGCTTTAAATCCTTTTCAGGCAATGCTTTGTCGATAATATTTTTGATTAATATCGGAGGCACAAGGCCCAATATTGAAGCAACTATGATCGTTCCGATAACCATCAGCATTCTCATCCAGTAAGGAATAAAATAGCTGACAATTCTAGTGATCATTTTTCTCGTAACCTTTGGCATTTCTATCGTGTCATCTGCAAACCTCAGTCTGCCTATCCCTTGTTTCATAGTATCCACTCCTATTGCCTAAGTATATCATAGTTGTTCACCTCATCTCCAACCCTTCCCCACAGACCTTAAAAGGACTTCTTAGAGCCCTCATTAAGGTCTGTTTCTTATTGAAACGATATTATTGCAAAAAGGCAACTTACCCTAGACAATATCCTAAGGGGTAACTTTTTATTATAGTTCAAGCTTTGGAGGGAGCAAAAGAGACTCCACTACATAATCTATTCAAACTATACTTTAACTAAAAGTTAGCCGTGGCTAACCTACAGAACAGATTTCTGGTTAGCTAAGGCAACAAAAGGGGGTACTGTTATGAAGGGTGCAGGAAAAATCGATCCATTAGCAGACTTATCTCCAGGTTCGGTCTGTCAAATAGTTTCCTTGGAATTAAGTGGCCTTTTACGGCGCCGTATTCTCGACATGGGAATCGTTCCCGGGACCATAATCCGCTGTATTAGACGAGGTCCATCCGGCGATCCGACCGCTTACCTTGTAAGGGAAACACTGATTGCCTTGCGTAACGAAGATGCTACCCAAATTTTAGTTAAAAGGTTATCGAATGGAGAGGAAAATGTATGATTCTTTCTGCAGAGAAAAAAAAATCCCGGAAAGACCATATTGGTTTATCCGAAGCTAAAAATCAGTTCTCAATTGCCTTAGCAGGGAACCCAAATGTTGGGAAAAGTACAATCTTTAATGCTCTTACTGGTCTTCATCAACATACGGGCAATTGGCCTGGTAAGACTGTCGATAATGCCCAAGGAGACTTTCAATATCGTCAAAAATCCTTTATAATCATCGATTTGCCGGGTACTTATTCATTATTAGCTCATACTGTCGAAGAACAAATAGCCCGCGATTTTCTGTGTTTTGCAAATCCGGATGTAACCGTTGTCGTCCTTGATGCAACTTGCTTGGAGAGGAATCTGAATCTGGCTCTCCAAGTCTTTGAAATAACGCCTAAGGTTATCGTCTGTCTGAATCTCATGGATGAAGCTCAAAAGAAGGATCTAGTGATTGATTTGCCTTCCTTAGAACATGAATTAGGAGTTCCAGTGATTGCTACCTCCGCACGCCAAGGAGAGGGGCTCAAAGAGCTACGCGAAAAGATATATCAAGTTGCTACCGGTTCCCTGCAAACTCGTCCCCGTCAAATTGTCTATTCCTCCGATGTGGAAGAAGCCGTTAGAGACCTGCTTCCACACGTTGAAACAATCGCCAATAACCCCTTGTCCCCTCGTTGGATTGCCTTGCGGTTGTTGGACGGAGACGGAAGCTTCTTAGATAGTTTAAGCAACTACTTATCCATAGATAGAGATTTATCTCCAGGTTGGGAGGAATCAAAATGCGCCCATTGACTCCTTCCGGAAGCTTAAGTGACGTTTGCGGTAAGGCAGAAAGTGTTCGTAACTCAAATCTCAATTCGCTTAGCGATCAAATCGTTGCCGATATCTATGGAAATGCTGAACTGATCACTAAGCAAGTTCTCTCCAAAAAGAAAACTCATCAGAAAGGCCTTGATCAACGACTCGATGATCTCGTAACCTCCAAGTGGTTTGGCTATCCACTCATGTTACTCATGTTAGTCATCGTCTTTTGGATAACCATGGAAGGGGCAAATTTCCCTTCCCGTCTCATTGCTTCAGGGCTATTTACCTTCCAAGATCAACTCACTCTTTGGTTTCAATGGGCAGGTACCCCGGCTTGGATACATGGCATCCTCGTCTTAGGAGTTTATCGCACCTTGGCCTGGGTAGTCTCCGTGATGTTGCCCCCTATGGCAATCTTTTTCCCCATGTTTACCCTCTTAGAAGATTCAGGTTATTTACCTCGAATAGCTTTTAATATGGATCATATTTTCAAAAAGGCCAAAGCATGTGGCAAGCAAAGTTTGACAATGTGTATGGGATTTGGTTGCAACGCTGTCGGCGTTACATCCTGCCGAATTATTGACTCTCCACGCGAGCGCTTAATCGCAATTTTGACCAATAGCTTTGTACCCTGCAATGGCCGATTTCCAACCTTGATCATTGTAACTTCCATCTTTATTGGCGGAACATTTGTCCCTTATTCGGGATTCGTGACCGCGTTTGTTATTTCAGGGTTAATTCTGTCAGGAATAGCCGTTACCTTACTAGTTTCTAGAGTTTTATCTGTAACCATTTTAAAAGGTGAGCCTTCCTCACTAGTCCTTGAATTGCCTTCATATCGACGTCCTCAGATTGGAGCCGTTATTTATCGGTCTATGATTGATCGCACCATCTTTGTTTTGAGACGCGCAGTTTTAGCTGCAGCCCCAGCCGGTGCAGTAATTTGGATTTTAGCAAACACTTATCTTGGACAGCAAAGTATTATTGTATCTCTAGCTCAGGCTCTAAATCCCATAGGTCAATTAATTGGCTTAGATGGGTTTATCCTTTTGGCTTTTATTCTTGGGCTACCAGCCAATGAGATCGTCTTACCGATTCTTTTAATGAGTTATCTTTCAACAGGATATCTACAGGACTTGGGTAGTTTGGACGGACTTAGAAACGTTTTAGTTAATAACGGCTGGACTTGGTTAACCGCTATCAACGTTATGTTATTTTCCCTGTTTCATTGGCCTTGTGCAACCACATTATTGACAACTTATAAAGAAACAGGCAGTAAAAAATGGATGTTCCTCTCTTTCATCATTCCAACAATAATAGGGATTTCTGTTTGTTTCATCCTCACCCAAGTGGTTCGATCTCTTGGCTTAGTCTAGTTCCTCCGAGACTACGTCTCGATTTTATTAGAAGATACTATGTATTCAAGTAAAACTCTATACCATTCAGGATTATTGTTCAGGAATGTGACAATAGCTTGAATTGAACGAATGGTAGCCTCAGACAGATAATGTTCCATCGCCTCAGCTTCTGCTTCAATATTACAATTCGTTTTAATAAGGATCAGAAATTCCATTAATAATTGGTTACGTTTAACTAAGAATTCACCCAATTCTTTCCCTTTTTCGGTAAGAGAAATCTCGCCATATCGTTCATAAGAAATATATTGACCATCTTTAAGTTTATGCAAGGCTTTTGTTACAGAAGGCATAGAAACACTCAGTTTTACACTGAGATCCGTTACCCTCACCGTATCTGTATAAAGGGAAAAACGATATAGTTCTTCTAAATAATCTTCTAAACTGGGTGTCAGATTCGTCATTGCCACTCCTTAACATGACTTTCTTGTACGATTTCACTAATACATATGCAAGTTCTTGGCGGGACTTTCCAACTATTCTTAAATAATTGGATTTTCTCTCCAATTGATAGTAGTCCCGATTCCTTTTTAATTACAAACAAAAACGTGGATACTTAGTTTACTCTAAGTTCCACGTTTTCTATTATTTCTGTATGAGAAGTTCATAGACTTCAGAAGGAGTCAAATCTCCATCTGATGGAAAATTTCCTATATCGAACGACCTAAATTCTTTGGATAGAACCCTTCAATTCACATAAACTACACTACAGAAAATTTTATTGTATCAATCTACGGAGGAGGCTCCTTCGATGGATCATTCAGATAAAAAAAAGTTATCAGTAACAATCCACCCTGAACTACGACGTATCTTACTTGCCAACCCCAATCTAGACGCTCTAAACATGATTATCGAATACCAACTCTTTGGTAAGCCCTGTCAACTTATCGCTGACGATATCGTTCGCCTCTTACCTTAGGTTTTGAGTTTTAGCCATATCCTCAAGCGAATAGCAATGGAGCGTTGTGCGAACGGGCTAAGAAACTGACTCCCTACTTCAAGTAAATATACCGCTCCATACTCGGGATATAGGGGGACCACTCATCCTCTGGGTAGTTCTCTTTAGCCTTTTCAAACTGGTAAAGTTCAGCATCCAGTACATCTGCATAATGAATCACCAAAGCTTCCATTAACTTTGGCCGCCTTGGGGATTGCCACTCATATTTCCCATGATGGCTTGTAATAATATGCAACAATTTAGAACGCAAATCACGTGAAAAACTTGGGATTTTAGCAATCTCCTCGGTTAGGAGTTCGATCCCTAAGATAATGTGTCCAAGCAACCGTCCTTCCGTTGTAAACTTAATCCCCCGGTCGTAGGAGTATTCACCGATCTTACCCATATCATGTAATAGCGCCCCCGCTACGATTAAATCACGATTGATGCCCGGGTAATGGTCAGCTATCCCTTCGGCAAGTTCGGCAACTCTAACACTATGCTCCCAAAGCCCACGAAGATAGGCCTGATGTATTTTCATAGCGGCAGGAGCTTGGCGAAAGGCAATTCCCCATTCCGGATGGCTAAAAAACTGTTCAAGCAGGATCCGAATCTCCGGTTGAATTATCTTTTTGATCAAAACATCTAAGCGTCTTTCTAACTCGTCTACAGTCACCGGAGAACTTGGTAGAAGATCAGATAAATCCACCTCTTCTTTCGGAACCAACCGAATTGCTTCAATCGTAAGGTCCAGAGCACCACGGTACTCAGAAGCAACCCCTTTGACTCGAAAAATATCCTGATCTTTAAGCCATACTAGAATTTGTGAATCATAATTCCACATTTTCCCTTGAATCATCCCCGATCGGTCTTGACATGTCATGGAGAGGTAGGCACCCGGCTTTTGCCGAAAGGGAACCTCTTTCCATTCATTAACCAGCAAGATCCCTTCAAACCGTTCCCCAGCTTTACAATCCTTGAGCATTACATTCATCCTCTCTATTAACAGCCCTCATCATAACTATTGTACCAAAGTTAGGAGACATTTCTTTATAATCGCAATTTCATTCATACATATCTGACACTAAAATCTATACTCGAAAAAGTTATTAAAGCTCATTTACGTCAAAGAAGCAAACAGCGACACTGCCCATCCAGTCCCCCGTCGACCCTAGCCAAGAGGAAGTTTCTTGGCTAAGAGAGCACGATTAGTGGAATTGCGTCAATGAGCGCAGTCGATAAGGCGTGAAGAAACTCAACGGTTCACTTGCAGTAAGCCCAGAGGTTTTGAGTTTTAGCCTTAGCGACAAGCGAATAGCAATGGAACGTTGTGCGATCACGATAGTCTCCGGTGGAGAGTATCGCCGAGGCGCTAACCCATAACGAACTCTTATCGCCGTAGGATGCCAAGAAACTTCCTCTACTTCAGGAGTAATTCCCCATCGTTTCACAAATTCGATTGAGCATAAGTTCTCGAAACTCCTCCGGTTCTAAGATTTCCGCCGCGGATCCAAACCCCAAAACCCAGGTTAAAAATTCATTAACTCCAATAATCTCATCTTCAAAGAGAATAGATCCGTCTTCTAAAGTGGTTAATTGACTTGTACGGTGGGCCACATCCTTACGAACCTTTGCCAGTGTTTGAGAACGATTAGAAAAACGTACTTTTACTCGAATCAAATCTCCATATTCCATTCCCCAACGTGGCCCGAGCCAACTTTTAAGAGAGAATCCTTCCGGGTAAACGAAAGACTCGTTAGTTACGTTCACCTCTCGAATGTTCTTTAAATGATAGGTCTTAACTGTTTCACCCTGTCGAGCTACAAAATACCAGCACCTTAAACGCGAATAATAGACAATACCCAAGGGATCAACCGTTATCCCTCGACCATTGAACTCAAGGGATACCCGCTTGTTTTTGGAGATTGCGCTCTCAATTAATGGAAATGTATTACCATTAATTGGTTCTAAGGGAGTTAGCCCTCCTTTGATATAGCGAAAATTCTCTTCTTCTACATCAAAACCAGATAGAATCTTTTGTCTTAAACGCTCTTTTAAAGCATTTTCTTCCTGCAAAAAATCTAACATGCCTAAGACCCCTACCGCCTCGCGAACATTTAAATAAACCGGAGTATATCGTTTTTCTGCCGCAGCCATAAACCATTTAACCTCTGGCTGAAACAGATCCTCCTCATCGTTATCATTTCCTTCATCATGATCCGTATATAAAGGAAACGTATTCTCGATAGAAGAAGCTAACACTTTAAGATCCTGTTTCATCGTCCCCCATGGAACACCGCATCCATTGGCTAAGGTACGTCCAGTTAATCCCTCAGGGTGAGCTTCAAGCAAGGCCATAATTTTTCCCATACGTTCAATCGAGTCCAGAGGATCCACCTCCATACATTTTTAGGAGTCGTTCAAATTCTTCAGTGACTTTTTTCCTAAGTGCTGGAGGTTCAAGAACCTCCGCGCCCGCTCCAAACCCTCTTAACCAGACGGCCAGTTCATCTAAGCCTTCTACACGATCTTTCATTAAAAGACCGTCTCCATCCTCGATTAAAGTACAGGTTGCCCTTTTGGCAAGTTCCTCTCTCACACGGTTAAGTGTGGAAAAATGAGGATGAAAACGAATAACAACCGTTTCAGGTTTTTGATCCCGATAAACTCCCCAAGCAAACTGATACCAAGCTTTAAGATTAAACCCTTCGACTGGGGGAAACAACGTCTCCTTTAAACAAGTGACATCTAATATTCGATTCACTAAATATGTTTTTATGGTTTGAGACCGCCCATCTTGAGCAATAAGATACCAATTATCAAGGACCCAATAATAAACAATCCCCAGAGGGTTTACTCTAAGTATACGTGCTGGTCCTTCTTCTTTACGATAAAGAATCTCAACTTGGCTTCTACTACGTGCTGCTTCTTCGAGTTGATAACAACATTGGCTGCGATGTACGTCTTGCGTAGGAGTTCTACCGTGCACAAACATAGTTTCTCTTGACTGAGTGTTCTCCCCAAGCCATAGTTTAAGTTTTGCGTCTAGAGATTTAATTTCATCTGAAATGGGTGCTAGCGCACTAGCCACGTTTAAAGCTTCTAAAAGCAGGGTCTTTTCCCGCAACTCAAGCTGAATGGGCGGTAGCATTTGCTCTGAGCAAATTACATACTCTTCCCCTTGACGTTTAATCAGATTCTTCTTTTCTAAATCTTTTAAAGTTCGTTCCACCGTTTTGCGACTGATTTCTTCTTCATCTCGTCGATTAAAACGTTTATAAATTTCCAGGATAGTCAATCCTTGAGGGATGGAGGTAAGCATTCTCAAAATCTCCATTTGCCGTAGGGTTGACTCTTTGACTGGAGCAACCCCATTCCAACCACTTGAAAGGAGATAAAGAGTTTCCATTTCATCCAGCTTAAATTGAAAGCCATTATCCTTCATTTCTTCAAAATCCCTTTGAATAGTCGCATGGCTTAAGCCAAATTTATTTGCCAAGCTTGCGTAGGTGTGTACCCATGGTTCTGTGGCAATATCTTTAACAATTTCGCGTTGGCGTGTTAACTTATCCAAAACTTACTTACCTCCCATCCCCTGTATTAACAATTACACAAAAAGCTCTGGATTCCTCCAAAAGGCCAAAAAAAAGAACGTTACCATAAACTTATAATAATTAAGTAAGCCTCCGTAAACCAGGAAATTTTAAAGTCGGCCAAATGGCCGACTTTCACAATCATCATTCCAAGATTTGAAGACTTATCTTATAATCGTAAATCAACTCATTGAATTCCTCTGGTGAACCGATTTCTCGGATTAACATCTGTGCTTTTTGCAATAAACGTTTATGTACCTCCTCTCTATTGCTAAGAAACTTATTTAACCGCTTCATGTGGGGGTCACTTGTTAGTTCCAAATGCTGAAGATAGCGTTGACTCGCACGGTCTTCAGCCTCGATATTGATTTTCAGCACAGAACTAGCATCAAGGGTTTGGTCAATATTGTTTATTCCCCGCTGATGATTTTCAAAGATAGGTGGCGCACCACCTAACTTATTAATGGCTACTGAAATTATTTCCATATGTCCTAATTCCTCAGCTGCAATTAATCCTAGCAGCTCCCGAACAAATCGGTTCGATATATAGGCTCGATGGTTTAAGTACTGTATACATGATATTAATTCCCTCTCGTAATCCTCGCGCAATTCTTTAACCAAGATTGGATCCGGACCTTCAACATGTACGGGATAAATTAAACGCTTTCGATAATAAAACATTCTCATCCCTCCCCCTATTTTTTAATCCTGCCCTTCAGTATATGGGAGCGGGATTGCCATGGTCACAAAAGAAAACCCCTCCAGATAGGAGGGGCAAAAAAGAAGGGGAGTTAAAAGAAAAGAAGAAGAAAAGAATTTATCTTAAACCGCTCAATCACGGAGGATCATTGGATAATTTATTATAACGCGTATATGTTGCTGTTCCGTGAACTTTATGTGAAGATATTGTTAAAATTTATGTGTTAAAGTCCCTTTACCCCAATATCCCGTCTATAATGAGCCTTTGGAAACTCAATTTGTTCTACAATGGAATAGGCTTTTTCTCGAGCCTCCTGAAGGGTTTTGCCGTCAGCTGTAATACCTAATACCCTTCCGCCGCTACTCAAAAGTTGCCCACCACTGATTTGCGTCCCAGCATGGAATATCACCGCCTCATCCCTCACCTCAGGCAGTCTGATTGGAACCCCCTTAGAGTAGGTTAATGGGTATCCTTGAGCGGCCATCACAACACAGACAGCGACCTCTTCTTTCCAATCCAGTTCGACCTCAGCCAGACGGCCTTCGGTACACGCCCAAAGAACCGGCAAAAGATCTGACTTTAAACGTTTCATCACGACTTGCGTCTCTGGGTCTCCAAAGCGGACATTGTATTCCAGAAGTTTGGGTCCCTTTTGTGTTAACATCAATCCCAAAAAAAGCACTCCACTAAAGGGCGTCCCCCGTTCTTGCATAACTCGTAAAGTTGGTTCAACCAGATCGCGCAGGACATCGGCTTCAAGCTCTGATGACCAAATTGGAGGAGGGCTATAGGTACCCATTCCACCCGTATTAAGGCCCAGGTCACCCTCTAAGGCCCGCTTGTGGTCTTGAACAGGAACCATAGGCAAAGCAGAAACTCCGTCGCAAAAACATAATAAGCTGACTTCTTGCCCTTCCAAAAATTCCTCAATGACCAGTTTTTTACCTGCAGAGCCAAAGCCGCCCTCCATAATTTCGTCGACTGCCTGAAGAGCAGTTTCCAAATCTTGAGCAACAATGACCCCTTTACCTGCAGCGAGACCATCTGCCTTTAAAACGCAAGGGGCTCCCAGTGATTTGATATAGTTTTTAGCTTGGTCCGAATCCTCAAATACTTGCCACTCCGCGGTCGGAATCTTGGCACCTTCCATGATAGTTTTAGCGAAGGATTTACTCCCTTCCAGCATCGCAGCCGCCTGAGTGGGTCCAAAGATCCTTAGACCTGCTTCCTGAAAGGCATCCACAATTCCTAAACTTAAAGGGTCTTCCGGACCGACTACCGTTAAATCGATCCTTTCGTTGAGCGCAAATTCCACTAACCCTCCAATATCGTTAGCTGAAATTGCCACATTCCATAATATAGTTCCTGCATTCCCAGGCGCGACAAATAGTCGTTCAAGTTCTGGGCTCTGCGCTACTTTCCAAGCCAGAGCATGTTCACGCCCTCCGTTACCCACAATTAACACCCGTTTGCTATAACCCATAGCCCTCGTCTCCCCATCATTGTTAATGTTGAAAATGCCGACGATGCGTAAAAACCATTATGATGTTTAAACGATTCGCCGCCTCTATCACTGCAGCATCTTTAAGGGATCCTCCCGGTTGTACAATCGCCCGGATTCCTGCCCTAGCTGCCTCTTCTATAGAATCCGGGAACGGAAAGAAAGCATCTGAGGCCAAATAGGCCCCTTTAGAGTCCTCTCCAGCCTGATCAAGAGCAATTTTGACCGACCCCACACGATTCATCTGCCCTGCTCCAACACCGAGTGTTCGTCTAGAATCTGTAACCACTATCGCGTTTGACTTGACATGCTTGACAACACGCCACGCAAAATTAAGCGCTTGGAGATCCTCTTCAGTTGGTTTATGGTCTGTCACAACATCCCATTCAGTAACCGAAGTTGTCCCATGATCAACCTCTTGCACAAGATATCCGCCATCAATGCTTTTGAAAGCCCAGCCAGCCTTTGTTTTACCTGAATCTCCTCGTCCAACTACAAAAAGTCGCAGATTTGGCTTTGCAGTAAGAATTTCTCGAGCCTCTGGACTGAATTCAGGCGCAATAATCACTTCGTAGAAACGATCTCGCAGTGCTTCAGCACAGGTCGTTTCCACCACTCTATTAAAAGCAATGATCCCACCATAAGCTGAGACAGGATCGGCAGCGTAGGCAATCTCATATGCCTCTAAAGGAGTTTTCCCCAAGGCCACTCCACAAGGATTAGAGTGCTTAATAATCGTTGCTGCACACGAATCAAACTCGTGTACTATTTTCCAAGCCGCATCCATATCGACCCAATTATTGTAAGAAAGTTCTTTTCCCTGGAGTTGCTTTCCGTTTGCTAGGGATCCTTCCCCAGCTTCAGAATTAATATAGAAGGCAGCCTTTTGCTGTGGGTTCTCACCATAACGTAATTCTTGGACTTTCTGGGCCGTTATACGAAGGGTTTCGGGGAAACTGCCAGTGGGTTCAAGTTGTCGCTCTAAGTATCCTGCAATTAGACGGTCATATTCTGCGGTATGCGCAAAGGCTTCAGCAGCTAAGCGCTTACGCATGCCTGCCGAAACTGTTCCCGTCTCGCGCAGCACGCTGATAACCTCCTCATAGGACTCTGGATTAACAATGACCGTAACACGCCCATGATTTTTGGCCGCTGCGCGAACCATGGTTGGCCCACCCACATCAATATTTTCGATTGCTTCTTCAAAACTAACACCCGGTTTGGCAATGGTTTCTCGGAACGGATAAAGATTCACCACGACTAAGTCAATAAAACGGATCCCGTTTTGTTCCATTTGTTCGATATGTTCGATACAATCCCGCGCTAAAATTCCGCCGTGGATTAAAGGATGGAGTGTCTTTACTCGGCCCTCCAAAATTTCAGGAAATCCTGTGACCTCACTTATATAGTTTACAGAGATATTGGCTTCATCCAAGGTTTTGTAAGTTCCCCCAGTCGAAATCAATTCAAAGCCTAAATCTACTAGCTCACGCGCTAAATTAACGATCCCTGTCTTGTCTGAAACGCTGATAATAGCTCTTCGCTTCATTAAAATTCCTCCTGTTACAAAATCTTTACTCGACGTCCGGATCGCTCCACCTTCCCTAACGCTAATAAACGAACAGCCTCTGGATAAAGACGATGTTCCACCTCTAAAATTCTTTGGGCTAAACTCTCTTCAGTATCTTGAGGCAAAACAGGAACCGCTTCCTGTAGAATAATAGGGCCACTGTCCAAGCCTTGATCCACTAAATGCACTGTACACCCACTTACCTTGACCCCGTACTCCAAAGCTTGACGCTGGGCATGAAGTCCCGGGAAAGCTGGGAGTAAGGAAGGATGAATATTCATAATAGGAAACTGAACCTGACTGATAAATTGAGGACCTAAAACTCGCATATAACCCGCTAAAAGTAATAGTTCGACGCGGTTTTCCTGGATCCAAATCAGGATATCCTCTTCTTGGGCTTGACGATGAGGGTAATTATTGATTTGGAAAACACGAGTAGGGATTCCTACCTCTTCAGATCGTTGGAGTGCGCCTGTTCCAAGTTGATCCGAGCCCACAGCCACAATCTCAATAGGAAGATAACCACTATGACAGGCCTCAATCAAGGCTTGAAGATTACTCCCCCGGCCAGAGGCCAGTATCGCCGTCCTCAATATTCCACCCCTTCTCCCTTAACAACCCTTCCAATGACTAAACCTTTCTCACCTAACTCATCGAGCCTTTGACGCACCGAACCTTCATTTTCCTGACTAACAACAAGAACAAAACCGATCCCCATATTAAAGGTTCGATACATTTCTGGCCAAACTACATCTCCAAGGCGTTGGAGCAACCTAAAAATTGCAGGACGCTCCCAAGCATTTAAATCAATCCGCACCCCTAAACCTACTGGCAAGATCCGGGGGATATTTTCTGTTAACCCTCCCCCCGTAATATGTGCCATACCTAAAATTTTGCCTCCCTCAAGAAGCGGTAAAATGGACTTGACATAAATCTTCGTCGGTCGAAGTAAAGCCTCTCCCAGCGCTTCCCCCAACTCAGGGACTACTTCATCCAAAGGTATTTTCTCCACTATTTTTCGGGCCAAGGAATACCCGTTACTATGAAGTCCCGTTGAAGGTATGCCTATAAGAGCATCTCCCTCTTGAATCTTTGAGCCATCTATTAACTGATTCCGATTGACAACCCCCACCGAGAATCCAGCAATATCATATTCGTCTTCGGCATAGAAACCAGGCATTTCTGCAGTTTCTCCCCCAATTAACGAGCAGCCTGCCATTTCACACCCTCTGGCAACCCCGCCGACAACCTCGGCAACCCGACTCGGCTCCACCTTGCCAACAGCAAGATAGTCGAGAAAAAACAAAGGTTCTGCACCTTGCACTAAAATATCATTGACGCACATAGCGACCGCATCTTGCCCGATGCTATCATGTCGATTCATCTGAAAAGCAAGGCGAAGCTTCGTTCCCACACCATCCGTTCCGGAAACAAGGACTGGGTCCGGATACTTAGCCAAATCCAACTTAAAAAGTCCACCAAACCCTCCAAGTCCGCCGAGAACCTCTGGACGAAGTGTTCTGGCAACCGCTGGCTTAATGCGCTCCACTACTTCATTCCCAGCTTGAATGTCGACGCCCGCGTCTCGATATGAGTATCCCAACGTTGTTCCTCCTTAAGTTTCAATACATCAGCATTATCTTTATCACATGAACCTATATAAGATGCCAAATCCAAAAACTCATCCGCAAGAATTCCTCAGTTCAAAATTGTTCTTGCTTTGGTTTAAACTCGAAAGTGGAATAGGATAAACGCCATTAAAGCAAGCCAAACAAACATCCGACGTGCCAAGTGCCCGGAGTAAGCCTTCCTCAGAGATATAATGCAATGAATCAGCCCCTACAAACTTGCGTATTCCTTCAATATCTAATTGATTAGCAATCAGCTTTTCCCGTTCGGCTGTATCAATCCCATAATAACATGGATAGGCTACTGGCGGGGAACTGATTAAGAAATGGACTTCTTTGGCCCCTGCATTTTTAACCATTTCCACTAGCTTAGAACTCGTAGTTCCACGCACAATGGAATCATCAATCATGACCACACGTTTATCTTTTAGAACGCTCGTATTCGCATTAAGTTTCAGTCGAACTCCAACTTCTCTCATAGCCTGAGTCGGTTGAATAAAGGTGCGGCCGACATAGCGATTCTTAATCAGTCCTTCACCAAAAGGAATCCCCAGTGCTGTGGCATATCCAAGGGCGGAGGCAGTTCCTGAATCTGGGACAGCAATCACAAGATCCGCCTCAATCGGACACTCGCGAGCCAATTCAATGCCCATCTGACGTCTGCTCTCTGAAACGTTTAACTGATCCATCGTGCTATCTGGTCGGGCAAAGTAAATATATTCGAACGCACAAGCCGTGTGCGCAGTTTTGGTAAGCCCTTGACGTGAGTGCAATCCGTCTTCATCAATAACAATAATTTCGCCAGGTTCGACATCCCTCACAAAGACTGCACCTACAGTATCTAATGCACAACTTTCTGAAGCGAGGCAATAATGGTCGCCCATCAAACCAATGCATAACGGACGAACACCATGGGGATCCCTTATCCCAAACAATTTATCCTCAGCAAGGATAACCAAGGCATATGCTCCGCGGAGATCCATCATAGTCTTGACTAGTGCATCTTCTAATGAATCCCGGCGATACCGAGTAATTAGATTAATGATGACTTCACTATCAATCGTCGTTTGGAAAACTGCTCCGTTCTTACCCAGCTCTTCCCTTAGTTCTAAAGCATTCGTCAAATTTCCATTATGGGCCAAAGCCATCATACCTTTTTGATAATGTACCACCAACGGTTGGGCATTGGCGAGCAGACTGGACCCCGTCGTCGAATAACGAACATGACCGATCGCCATTTTCCCTTTCAGCCCTTCTACAATGCTGTCAGAAAATACTTCTGAAACTAAGCCCATCCCTTTATGCAGCATAATGCCTCGACCATCCGAAGTGGCGATACCGGCACTTTCCTGCCCTCTATGTTGTAAGGCGTATAGCCCATAATAGGTTAAACGAGCAACTTCTTGGTCGGGAGCGTAAATTCCAAAGACGCCACATTCTTCTTTCGGTTTATCCTCTCCAAATCTGAACATTTCCGGCCTCCTCTCCCACTTAGTTAGATTGCGTTTTAATCTCCCTATACCCGGATTTACGCGCATCCTGAACTAAACATATTGATTTATTCAGCTTAACCTTTTCTTTAAACGAGAGCAGCTTTAACTCGGCGAAAGACTTCCTGATAAGCTTCTTCCACTCGTCCGAGATCCCGTCGGAAGCGATCCTTATCTAGTTTCTCATGAGTTTCACTATCCCAATAACGGCAAGTATCTGGAGATATCTCATCTCCTAGAAGAACCTTTCCATCGGCAACCCCAAACTCAAGTTTAAAGTCAATCAGGTCGATTCCTGCTTTTCCTAAGATTTTCTTTAGGATCTCGTTAATTCTAAAGCCTAAAGTTTGGATCTCACGCGCATGCTCAACACTAGCCCAACCCATCGCTGCCACATGCGATTCATTAACCATCGGATCTCCCAATTTATCGTCTTTATAATATAATTCTACAACCGGTCGGGAGAGAATAAAGCCCTCCTCTACTCCAAGGCGCTTTGCTAAGCTTCCAGCCACAATATTACGCACAACCACTTCGAGCGGAATCATGTCTAGGCGACGCACAAGCATGTCCCGCTCGCTTAACAGTCGAACGAAGTGGGTTGGGATACCCGCTTTTTCGATCTCTTCAAAAAAGAGTGCTGATAACTGGTTATTGACTTCTCCCTTATCCACAATTTGTCCTTTTTTCTCGCCATTAAAAGCAGTCGCGTCATCTTTATAAGCTACCCAGAAATAGTCACTTTGATCAGTATCATAAACTCTCTTCGCTTTTCCCTCATACCTTAATGCTAGCTTTTTCATAATCCTTTTTCCCCTTTCATAATTCACCTAAACAAGGCCTAAACGCTCAAATATATCAACTACGTGTTTGGTATGGTAAGCATAATCAAACAGGTCGCTAATTTCTTCTTCATTTAAATATTCCCGTATGCCAGGGTCTCTACTGATCAAGCTTTGAAATTGCTCTTTAGTATTCCAGGCTTCCATAGCATTGCGTTGCACCAAAGCATAAGCCGTTTCACGACTGACGCCCTTTTCGACTAAGGCCAGCATGACGCGTTGTGAAAAAATCAAACCAAATCCCTTGTCGATGTTCACCTTCATTTGCTCTGGGAATACTTCCAGCCGATCCATAAGCTGGGTCATTTTATGGAGCATATAGTCAAGAGCGATAGTGCTATCTGGTAGAATCATCCGCTCCGCTGAGGAATGGGAGATATCTCGTTCATGCCATAAAGCCACGTTTTCCAAAGCAACTTGGGCATTCGCACGAATAACCCGAGCCATGCCGCAAATCCGCTCCGGAGTAATCGGATTCTTCTTGTGAGGCATTGCAGATGAGCCTTTCTGCCCTTTTCCAAAAGCTTCTTCCACTTCATGGACATCGGTTCGCTGTAAGTTGCGAATCTCGGTCGCCATTTTATCTAGTGAACTAGCAATTCCTGCCAGGGTTGTCATAAAAAAGGCATGTCGATCACGTTGTAATATCTGAGTCGATATCAGAGCTGGTTCTAACTGAAGTACTTGGCAAACATGCGCTTCAACTTGAGGATCTACATTGGCGAACGTTCCCACAGCACCAGAAATCTTCCCAACCCGTATCTCCTCACGGGCGAAAGCTAAGCGTTTCTTTTGACGTCCAATTTCGTCGTACCACAACGCGAACTTCAACCCTAAGGTAATAGGCTCAGCGTGAATCCCATGTGTTCGCCCCATCATAATCGTATCCCGATGCTCTAACGCTCGGCGGCGAAGAACGGTTTCCAATCCTGCCATTTTAGAAAGTAAAATATCGGATGCTTCTACTAATTGCAGGGACAGCGCTGTATCAAGAACATCTGAAGAAGTTAGGCCTAGATGAATGTGCTTTGCTTCATCTCCTACATTTTCGGCAACATTAGTCAAGAATGCTAACACATCATGCTGGGTTACTTCTTCAATAGCCTGTACCCTTTCCCACGAAAAAGAAGCCTTTTCACGAATGACTTCAACCGCCTCATTCGGAATCTTTCCTAGCTTGGCCCACCCTTCACACGCCGCAATCTCGATCTTCAACCATAATTCTAGACGATGTTCGTCAGTCCAAATCCTACCCATCTCGGGCAGTGTATACCGCTCAATCATGCGTTAGTCCCCTTTATCCCTTCACTTACCCTTTTTTGCAACGCTTCATCCTTCGCCTCGATATCCTTCAGCATCTGAGCTCGATAGTTTTTAACCTTAGCACTTAAAGGTTTGTCCTGAATGGCAAGGATCTGGACCGCAAGCAACGCTGCATTGCGTGCCGCACCAATGCCTACAGTTGCAACCGGAATTCCTGGCGGCATTTGCACTATGGAGTAAAGAGCGTCAATTCCTGCCATGGCACCACTTCTCAGAGGAACACCAATGACGGGTAAAATTGTTGCCCCCGCTACAACGCCGGGTAAATGAGCCGCTAAACCTGCCGCCGCGATGATAAGTTTTCCGCCTTGGGCTTCAAAACCTTTCACCCATTCCACAGTTCTTTCCAACGTTCTATGAGCTGAAGAAATCTTAACCTCAAAATCAAGCTCAAATTCACGGAGGATTTTCACGGACTCCTCCATGATTTTATAATCTGAATCACTTCCCATAATGACCCCGACTTGACTCATCTATTTTTCGCCCCCTCTTTCCCATACTATTTCTCTTATCATTACTCTTACCCTCATCAAATACTCCTGCCCTTAATCCTTTTCCATAGCAAAAACCCAGGCTTGGGCAGATTACACCCTTTAATCAGAGTGAAACCTACCCGCCTGGGCTTTTATCCCTTCGGTGTAATTTGATTGCTCAATCAAATCTGTACCACTCGGACAAAGAAAACTTGGCTAGCGACGGTTGACCGTCTTACTAGTACAAGTCAATTGCCCTAGGTACACTTTCGCTCATAGTCAGGCTATTTACGGCAGCCTGGTAGAAACTTGCGGACCATATCACCGCGGTTATATGAACTCCTATGAAATTTAGATAAGTTCATTTTACAAGAAGGTTACATTAAGGTCAATAGATAATCGAACATTAATATAAATTTTAACGGGAACGTTCGGCTAATGCTGAAAATTGTAAAAAAAATAGCCCTTTCGGACTGCCATAATAGAAACATTTCTTTTAATATCTTTTTGACTATATCCTATTTATCTTTAAGAACTTAAATAGTAAACCTACCTCTTTATACAATTGTGAAATCTTCACTACTAAAGATTGCCCTCGATGCAGCCTATTTGTTTCTTGAATAGTTTTATCAAAAGTGGTTTCTAATTGAGTCGCAGTTACTTTCATTTGAAATGCATTAACTATACTATCTGCATCTAAGTCAAGGAAACGAGCATAAGAACGCAAAAATCCTACCGTGTAAACTCCACCGGGAAGGGCACAGTAGTCCCTTTCTTCCAATGCTTTTAGATATTTACTACGAATTTTAGTAATTTCCTCAACCTCTTTCAACTCCATTCCTTTAGCTTCTCTGGCCTTACGTAACTGTAGGACAACTTTATCCATATTTCAACCTCCCTAGTTGAATTAATAGCTAATAGCAACAGTCTGTCGAAGTATAGGTTTAAAGTAGAGCAGCATTATCCAAACCTTGTTAAAAAAACAAAAAGAACTCCATACCAGGGATACTTAGTCCCGGCAGGAGCTCAAATTTCCTCTCCGGCAACCTGGCAATCATGACAGTATCTTTACTGCTGTAGACCCATGGCTTTGCGTCACACCTTTTCAGGCATTTTGCCTTTATCAGAATAATTTCCAGAAAAAATAGCTAATATATATATTTTATGTACAAATAAATAACTGTGTTAAATGATGTCGTATTTTGCTAATAACCCTTCAGTGCTATTTTAGCATAGTTATTAAAAAATTTAAATATTTTTTTAATTCTGCTTTTAAAAACCTTTAAATATCTCGCGAATTAATGATTATATCAATTTAACCCGCCAGTTGACAGGTCTTTTAACCGGTCGGGTCCCAAAGATAGCAGCTTAAACCCGAATTTCATTAACTGAACGTCATCGTGCTTGATTCGGTCTGATATATCCTCATTTAAATTCATTTTTTCGTACAGGGAAGGGTTATTCATTAAGAAATTTCTGAATTTGTCCAGATCATAGCAGGCCATAAAGGAAAGTTTAATAATTTCTTCATCAGTTTCCCGGTTGACTGTGAGTTTTAAGTGTTTAGGTATCTCGCTAAACCCCTGTTCCATTTCTTTGTAGATCTCTAAACCCTGGTCAAGAACCCATTCCTTTATGGTTTGTGCCTTTGTCTCATTTAACCCGTGGCAGCGGGAACTTTCGAAAACAAAAGAGTATTTTCCCCCGCCCAACATGTCCACCGGCGCAATCCGGCAGGCCCAGGGCCTCTCCCGGTAAACCTGGCATCCCTTTGGTGTGATGAAAGGACATTTTAGGTTATCCTCCTCGGACATCTTGATTTGTACAATGGAAAAGCCGGAGTGATGCACAGGTACCTTAAGGGTATATTTCTCCAAAAATTCTCCTGAAGAAAGACCCAGAAAATTTTTCATCCGCAGGACATCGTAAGGAGTGAGACAGATATTGATGTCCCGGCAGCATTTTTTAAAGCAATCCAGCCCATCATGGCAATGAAATTTAAACTCACTGTCTTCATCCAGGAGTAAATCTCGGTGATCCATAAATTCGCCCCCTTTAAAAATACCTTACTATTATAAATCATCTCCCAGGGATAAGATAGTTAGCGAATTTTTTAATTCTTCAACTCATTTCTCCAAAGCTTCTGTTTCTCTAATATCTGGTTAGTTAGGAGGAGGACCATCAGCAGGACCGCCACCCAATAATCCCGAACTAGATTTCGAAGTCGTAGTAGTGGCGGAAGGGCTAGTTCCGATAACGATCTCTTGCCCTTCCATTAACCCACTTTTGATTTCCACATTAGTTCCATCATCCAAACCAACGTTCACTGTCACATACTGTAAATTAGCCGCGTTCTGCCCACTTGTTATGCCTGTTTTCGCGCCTGATTGTGCGACTTGATCCGCTTGGGTTGGACTGTCAGTGCTTGTTGTTGCTGGCACTAAAACTTGTTTCTTATCGCCTACAGTTTTGATCGCTTCACTAGGAACAGTCAGAACATCATTGGCTTTTGCCACAACGATGTCAATATTAGCATTCATTCCCGAACGAAGCTTATCGCTGGCCTGTTCTACCGCCACCGTGACTTTAAACGTGGTAACATTCGAAGCCGTTGTTCCTTGTAGGGCGACTAAGCTCACACTGCCACTGCTATGCTCATCTGGGTACGCGTCAAGGGTAATATCCACGTTTTGACCTATTTTGACCTGAGCAATATCTGCCTGATCAATCGTCGCTGCTACTTCAAGACTACTCCCTGTGCCCTCTGATGGCGTAATCGTGATCATTGAATTGTCGGTTGTGTATTGGTACAATTGCAACCCAGTATCGATAACCACTGCATCCGTTGGCGCTAATATTGTGGCTTCTGCCAATTTCGCGTTCGCACTGTCAAGTTGAGCCTGTGCTTGAGAGATGTTGGCTTGAGCCGATTGCAGGTCTGCTGCTGTCGGACCAGCCTCTTGCTGACTAATTTTATATTGAGCTGACGTGACATCCGCTTGTGCAGCCGTTAAAGCCTGAACTGCTCCACCATTTTGCAAATTTTGAGCAGTCCTTAAGGCAGTTAAGGCCTGGTTCAACGTGCTTTGAGCAGATTGTATAGTCGATGTATTTCCACTTAGCTGCGCCTTAGCTAAAGCATCACTAGTCTGTTTGACATTCTGATCAGCCAGTAAGACCTGGTTTGCTAAATAACTTGAATCCGCATTCTGCTGAGCTGTGGTTAAATTCTGTTGTGCTTTGGCGAGTGCCGACTGAGCCTCTGCTTTCGTTTGGGCGTTAAATCCATCTTGAAGGGATTGAAGTTTCGCTTGAGCCGTCATTAAGTTAGCTTGCTGTTGCACAACGGATGTCTTAAGAGCAGCGTCATCAATCCTAGCAAGAACTTGCCCTTTCTTTACAGAATCCCCATCCTTAATATTGAGTTCAACCACCTGTCCATTATTTGAGAATTGTAAAGGAATTGAGTGGGGAAAATTAACCGTCCCGGTAGCTGTAATCACCTTGCTGACATTTCCTATTTTTGCTTTAGCAGTAATATTAGTGGACACAGCAGTTTTAGTCGCAAAACGTTTATAGCCCCAATAGCCTCCTCCCAAAACCAGGACGCTGATGACCCCGATGGTCACCCATTTTTTATTAAGCCATTTTTTGTTCATACTCTTTCCCCTTTTCCTCGATTTGCTTTTCACCTCGCGCTTAGCGGATGAGCCTTATGTATCATTAATGATAGTGTCATCGTCATTTACTAAGTATAAAACATCAAGCTGAATTGCATCTGAATGAAAACTGAACGCCAGCTGAACATAACCACGCTGAACCCACCTTAACCCCAAAAACAAAAAGAGCCCCTCAAAAGGCTCTTTACTAGACTTATTATTGGCAAGAATAAAAAACGATCAATACCCTGTCAAGATACCTGTTATCTCTTTCTCATTCATCCTAATCAGTGTCTCTATTTGTTCCTCTGTAAACTCTCCCCCGGCCTCCAACGACTCTAAAGTACTCTCAAATTGGTTGACCAATAAACCATTTATCTTTGCATACCGTTCCTGGGCATTCTCAGGTTCCAGAACCTTCCCACCCCAAATTCCAGCCATACAGTCGAAAAGGAAGTTAGTAATTCTCCTCATGATCAAGGCCAAGACTGCGACTTTAGAATCTGCTAGAGACACAACACTTTCATAAGTTGATGCTTGGGCCTCCAGACGCCCAGCCATCTGTAGATCTCGGTGAGCCTTCGTTCCTTTTAAGACAATCATGTGGTGATAAAGCATATTCGCCGTAATCGCTAGATTTTTCATGAGATCATTTCGCTTTAGAAACTCAAAGTTGACCCGGATATCATCTAAGGTTGAGTCCGGCTCAAACATGATAAACCCAATATTAGGTTCAATCCCATATTTACGGAGAATTCTAATAGCCCTCTCGTTCTGAGCAACCGTCGTCATCTTATTGATCCGTTTCAGTGAACTATCACTACCGCTCTCCAGTCCTATGAGAAGATGGTGCAAGCCTGCGTCTACCAGCGCACTTATAGTTTCCTCATGGATATCGTTAACCCGGGCCTCGATGCCAAAGCGAATGTTTCTGGATTTCAGGAAGGTGGCCAAGCGCGAGGCTCGTTGTTGGCCTCTATCACCCGGGCCGAAGAAATTGGGATCGGTAAAATAAAATTCCTTGATTTGATGTTTAGCAATTAAATCATCGATTTCCGCAATAATATTTTCCGGAGTTCGTCCACGCCACTGAGATCCCTGTCCATAAAAAGGGTTGATGTAGCAAAAAGTGCACCCCCCATAGCAGCCCCTACTTCCCTGCAGGTTTACTTCAGGTAGACGGAACAGGGCTTCAGTTCGTACGGGAAAAGGGAGAGCGTTCAGATCACCTACCAGTTCGCGCCGCTGTGAAACAATCGTACCAAAGTCGTCCCTCTGAGCAAGACCGGGAAGTTTTTTTAGACTATCTTGAACAGTTAAAGCCTTTGCCACTTTGACAAAGGTCAGTTCCGGTTCACCTAAGATCACTGAATTAATATCTGGGCACTGCTTTAAAATGTCTTCGAAGTCAGTGGTCGGATAATACCCGTAAGCCGTGATATACGAGGATAGTTGTTTAACTTTAACCTTGTGGAGAAAATCGTACAAGACCGTGTCCGTCTGCCAATGGTAGACCATATGAACCCCCAGCATGTCTGGTTGCATCGCTTTAACCCTGCGCTCAATTTCCTGGTAGTCGAGCCCATCCAGGAAACCTTCTATGATTTCGACCTCATGCCCTTCGCTTTTGAGCATACCGGCAATATAACCTGAATGAAGACATGAGGAAAGGGGAGTATTGGCGATGTCATTACATCGTTCTGAGCAGACGGTTCGTGGGTGCTCTAATAATAGTATCTTCACTTTACTTCCCTCCTCACTTCCTGCCACATGAATACGTTTCTGCACTGCTGAAGTGTTTCCAGCTTGTATCTGAAGGTATTAAACGGTTTGGGGTTGTAATAGGTCGGATAGAGCAGATCCGTTTCTGCGTCGATGACCCCTTGTGCCCTGGCCATGCTTTCGATAGCAGTGCCTGGTAAAATCCGAATATTATTCAGTATGATAGTTCCAAGATTTTTTTTCTTGCTGTGTAATTCGTAAAGCTTTTCGACAAACTGAATACTTTTTTCGCAGGTCTTTTCCGTCTCCCCAGGCACATTAACCATAAAATGATAGACACTGACCACATCTGTTTGAGCGACGAAACTTGCTGCTTTTAAAATCTGTGCTTCACTAAGGTTTTTGCCTAAGACATCTAGTGATTCCTGGCACAGACCGTCAGGGGAGAAGGAAAAACATTCACACCCGGCCCGTTCAAACATAGCGACATTCTTTTCAGTAAGCTGGTCTTCCCGCATAAAACCGTCCCACCGAATCTTGAGCTTTCTACGGAGTATCTCCTCACAGATTCCCTCAAGGTGACCGCGGGGAGCATTGAGTACAGGATCGGTAAAATGAAAACTCTCAATGCCATAATCTTTGTGCAAGAGTTCCATTTCATCCACGACAGCAGTTGTCGGGCGGCACCGCAATCTCGTCCCTTGAAGCTGCGGATAGACACAATAAGCACAGTTAAACGCACAGCCACGTTTGGCCTCTATTCCAATCGTGGGAACGTAGTTATTAATCCCTTTATAAAGCTCAGGGTCCAGTAAAAGGCGATTCGCAGGGACATAATTTGCCATGTCAAAATTAGTTGCAGGTGGTGAAACGTGCACCTTCAGGCCTTCTCGTCGGCAGAGTCCGGGCATTGGCGGTGGATTGTCTATTGAGCGGAGAAGAGCAGGAAAGGTTACTTCTGCTTCTCCTACAATTCCGTAATCTAATTCAGGCACCTCTCGCATCAGCCGTTCTGGAAAAAGGGAAAAGCCGGTGCCGCCCACAATCAACCAAGCTTGGGGCAAAACGGCGGCGATTAACCGAACCGTAACGATAAAAGGAGAAATAAGCGAGCTCGTTTTATTGCCCAGCGGATCAATATTACGCAGGGATAAACCAATTCCCTCAGGGTGAAACGTCAATAGTTTCTCCTTCAGCGCTCCGTAAGGATCTTTTTCCAGGTTCATGTCCAAGATACTCACCTCATGACCATACCCTTGAAGGCAGCCAGCCAGGAGGACAATCCCGATAGGATAGACTCTTTCCTGAGAGAGGTCTTCTACTGAAGGGGTTTGGATCATCAGAACACGCACGTTAATTCACTCCAATAACAACAGGGCAAAATATTTGACGTAGTCGCCCTTGTCGCGTAAAATCCGAAGATTAAGACCCGCCCGTCGGATGGTCTCGTAGACATCGATACCCGCTCCTTCCATAGAAGGCCTGGCATCTCGTGTATTGCGACACGTCCCGTCGGTAGCGCCCACAGCACAGGTAGCACAAAGAACACATGGACCGGCCCAATAAGCAAACGCTTTATGAAATCCTGAAAGAAAGGCTTCTCTTTCGGCGTCCAAAACTCTGCTCTGAAACACGTTTCCTGGAGGTTCCCCCTCCAGAAGCAGAGCGTGTGAAAAGTCTTGCAGCACGTCTCTCGTTTTTTGGGGAGTGGGACTATTGGGTGGGCAATGGCCTTGTCCGTACCGATCACAGCCATACTGGCAGCGGAGATCCGTCCAGTCAGCAACATGGATGCTTTCTTTATCGATAGGAAGAACTTCTCCAAATCCCATCGCTTTAATCCTGGCAATCAGACGAGTTCTCTCGTCCAGGCGGAGACTCGCCAGTTTCTTTTTATCCTTAGCCGCAAAGATTAGAGCAGTGTCCGTCGCTAAAGGAATGAGCTCGGTTGTGTACAGTTTTGACATGGCTAATTGTTCTTTTACCCATGTTCCAGAAAAGATCCTGCCATTGTATGTATTGATAAACATATTCAGATCGAGCAGAGCAGCCTTGGCAGAGAAGTGCTCGGGGAAGAAATCATGAATGACTAGGAGACCTTCCGACTTGAGACAATTTGCAGCTCTGTCCAGGATCAGAGGAATCTCCTCTTCTGAATAGGCGTGGATAATATTTGAGAGAATGACAAGGTTAAACCCTTCCTTAGTTACGGACCAGGGTTCCAAAATATTGCTTGGCAGGTAGGAAACCCGTTCCCCCAACCCTTTCTTGTCCATCAACTCCCGTGTATAGTTGAGGACTTCCTGAATGTCCACTAAAGTTGCCGATAAAGAAGGAAAACTCTCCAGAAAACCACCGGCAATCGCCCCAGAGCCTGTCCCTATATCAAGTATCTCTCCCTTCAGTTCAAGCCCCTCAAAGAAGGGCAGAATCTCCGCCACCTTAGTTTTGGCAATATTATCCATGGCATTGATGTATTTACGAATCCGCCGGGCAAACCGCTCTGGACCCTCTTCTTCGACTGGAAAATTCACTCTGCCGCCGGCCTTAAGACACTCGGTAAGGTCCTGCCACCCTAGACTAAGACCTTTGCGCCAGAGGATCGAATCTCCTTGATACTGACTCTTACTTGGGACAAGATAGTCACTAGCAAGTTTGGTATTATAGTAACGTTCACCATTACAAACCACTAGCCCTATTGCGCCAAGAGCCTGAAGAAAACGTTCCAGACCTGAAACAGGCATGAATAGTGCTCCAGCCATTTCGTCAGTCGTCATGCCTTCAGACTCTAGCAAAGTAAAGACTTCCAATTCAACTGCCGTAAACAGAGCCTCGGAAAACCAGTACCCTGTTGCCAAGTCTTCCAAATACTGAGGGCCTACATCCTGGGGACTATGTCGAAAAAAGGGTGTTGATCCCATCTTTTTATTACCCTCCCCACTGGATCTTCAAATTGAGTTACGAAATGTTACGGAAGAGGATACACTCCATTAAAACAAGCTAGGCAAACACCGTCCGTCCCAAGTGCTCGAAGCAAGCCTTCCTCAGAGATATAGTGCAGCGAATTTGCTCCAACAAACTCACGAATACCTTCTATATCTAATTGATTGGCAATGAGTTTTTCTCGTTTTACCGTGTCAATCCCATAGAAGCACGGATAGGCAACCGGAGGTGAGCTGATTAAAAAATGGACTTCTTTGGCCCCTGCTTTTCTGACCATTTCCACCAGTTTTGAACTGGTTGTTCCTTGGATAATCGAATCATCGATCATAATGACGCGCTTATCTTTCAGGACACTTGCATTAGCATTGAGCTTTAGACGAACGTCCACTTCTCGCATTTCTTGAGTCGGTTGAATATAGCTTCGATGGACATAACGGTTTTTAATAACCCCTTCCCCAAAGGGAAGCCCCATTGCTGTGGCATACCCTAGGGCAGAAGTCGTCGCAGAGTCTGGGACCGCAATCACTAGATCCGCCTCAATTGGATATTCTCGAGCCAGTTCAATGCCCATCCGACGTCGGCTTTCCGATACACTCAGCTGATCAATGGTACTGTCCGGCCGGGCAAAATGGATATATTCAAAGGCACATGACGTCCGTTCTAGTTTAGAAAATCCCTGGTATGAGTGTAGCCCCTCTTCATCGATCACCACAATTTCACCGGGTTCCACATCCCTCACAAACTCTGCACCCGTGGTATCGAGAACACAGCTTTCTGAGGCCAAACAATACCCATCGCCCATCCGCCCAATACATAAGGGACGGACGCCATGAGGATCCCTGAGTCCGATCAGTTTATCCTCTGCCAAGATAACCAAGGCATACGCTCCACGTAGATCCATCATGGTCTTCAGCAACGCATCTTCCAAGGACTCTTGGCGATTGCGAGTAATGAGGTTAATAATCACTTCGCTATCAATCGTCGTTTGGAAAACTGCCCCGTTTATTCCCAGTTCTTCACGTAGTGTTACGGCATTGGTTAAACTTCCATTATGAGCCAAGGCCATCATGCCTTTTTGGTAGTGTACCACCAAGGGCTGAGCATTCGCAAGCAGGCTTGCACCTGTGGGGGAGTAACGAACATGTCCGATTGCCATTTTCCCCTTCAAACAGGCCACAACACGGTCTGAAAACACTTCCGACACCAAGCCCTTTCCTTTATGCACATCAATGCTTCGGCCATCTGAAACTGCGATTCCGGCACTCTCCTGCCCTCGGTGTTGCAGAGCATAGAGCCCGTAGTAAGTTAAACGGGCAACATCCAAAGTGGGGGCATAGAGTCCAAAGACTCCGCATTCCTCTTTCAGTTTGTCCTCTCCAAATTCGAACATGTTTGCCCCCCTCCCCTTAGTTCATTGCCCTCACCCTCCTTGAATGCTCTTAGCAAGTTCCACCCGTTTTCCCTAAGTGTTCTCCAACTAATTTCATAGCACAGAAACCACCACACATAGAACAGGCTTCCGCCCCCTCCTCGTTACGCTCTCCACGAATCCGGCGAGCTGTTGGAGGATCAATGGACAATTCAATTTGTTTTTCCCAATCTAAGGCTTTGCGAGCATGAGCCATGGCTAAGTCCCATTCCCGTGCACCCTTAACGCCATTCACTATATCCGCAGCATGCGTGGCAATGCGCGTAGCAATTACCCCGGCGTGGACATCTTCAGCAGTTGGTAAACGTAGATGTTCGGCAGGTGTAACATAGCAAATGAAGTTTGCACCTGCCATAGCGGCAGCTGTAGCTCCGATGGCTCCTGTGATATGGTCGTAGCCCGGTGCAATATCCGTGACCAAATTGCCAAGTATATAGTACGGAACATGATGACAAAGTTGTTTTTGGAGCAAGATCGTTGCTGGGATTTGATCCACTGGTACATGGCCCGGGCCTTCTACCATGACTTGAACCCCCGCTTCCAGGGCTCGTTGGACCAATTCTCCTGCCACAATCACTCCTTGGACTTGGGCGCGGTCCAGAGAATCTTCGATACAACCAGGTCGGATTGCATCCCCAATACTAAGCGTTACATCGTATTTTTTGCAAATTTCAAGAACACGATCAAATTGAGCATAGAGCGGATTTTCTTGCTCGTGGTGGAACATCCAGCCTGTTAAAAAGGCCCCGCCACGACTCACAATATCGGTGACTCGTCCTTGATTTTTTAATCGTTCAATAATAGACATGTTTAAAGCAGCATGAATGGCCATAAAATCAATGCCACGCTTTGCCTGACGTTCAATCATTTCGAACATATCCTCAGCGGTCATACCGACAACGCTTCCGTGCTTAGCAATACTTTCCATGCCCCCTTGATAGCTTGGAACAGAACCGACAGGTAATGTGAAGTTATCGAGTACTTGACGGTGAAAAGCATCAACATCTCCGCCAATACTTAATTCCATAATGGAATCCGCACCAGCCGCTACGGCAACCTTTATTTTATAAAGCTCATCTGAAAAGTCCACACAGTCCGGCGACGTTCCGATGTTAGCATTTACTTTGGTGCGAAGTCCTTCCCCTACTGCGATCGCGACTGAGTTCTTGCGTTGATTATTCTTTAAGATCACAACCCGACCTTGCGCTACCTTCTCACATAACTCATCCGCTGTAAGCCCTTCAACTTTTGCTAATCTTTCTACCTCAGGTGTAATAATACCTTGTCTCGCTTTGATAAGTTGAGTCATTTTAATCTCTCCATTCTTTGTTTTATTTCCTAATTCAGGCACGATGTACAACGAGTAACTACCTTTGGGATCTCAAGGCATCGGCCTCGTTATCCCTACCTTTGGGCACGATGCATCGTGTCCCTACTGATAATCGAACCTCGAACCACGAATTTCAAACCTCGCTTTTAGCACTCCCACGGCAGTTCTTGAAAGAACTCGCCAGCCACAGCCATAGCGCAACCTTTTCCACATTTTTTGCAGAAGGGTTTTTCGCTCGAGTGGAAATTCGTCAGCCTTTCCTGATCTAAGGCTAACGTTTTCTGGGCCTCTAGATTCTGCTCCCGTCGTGCTTGACTCATTTGAAGATCCCAATTTTCTGCGCCTGGGTACCCTTTCGCCAGATCCGCGACATGAGCAGCAATACGTGAAGCTACCACTCCCCGATAGACATCCTGTGCATTGGGATAACCTATATGTTCAGCGGGTGTGACATAGCAGAGAATGTCTGCTCCAGCGGCACCAGCCATAGCTCCTCCGATTGCAGCTGTAATTTCATCATATCCTGGAGCTACATCCGTCGATACCGGACCGAAGACAAAATACGGAGCACCTTGGCATACTTGTTTTTTCCAATTTAACCGTTGTCGCAATTTGATTGGGTGGAGTGTGACCAGGTCCCTTAATCATAATTTGAACCCCTGCTTGTCGACTACGCTTTACCAACTCACCCAGAATAACGAGTTCTTCAGCCTGTGAACGACATAATGAATCAGCACCTGCCCCCGGTCGCATAGCATCGGCTAAACTTAAAGTAACTTCGTACTTTTTGGCAATTTCCAGGATACGGTCGAACATAGTATACAAAAAGTTTTCCTTGTTATGATAAAGCATCCATCCCATCAATAAGGACCCGCCTCGGCTGACCAGATTTAGGACCCGCTTGTCTTCCTTAGCCGTTTTAAACAAGCCGGAGTGAAGGGCACTATGCAAAGCCATAAAATCCACTCCATCAGCAGCTTGGCGTTCCATAACCTTGAAAAAATCGTCTGGTTCAAGTGCTAAGGCTGAACCCTTCGTACGTACAGCTTCAGCAAAGGCCTGATAAACTGGTAATGTACCCAAAGGCAACGGCACTCTTTTTATAATAGTCCGCCTTGCTTCGTCCATATTACCGGCAGTGCTCAAATCCATGATCGCATTGGTTCCTGCCCTGATTGCCTCACCCACTTTAAATAATTCATCTGTTAGACTATCTTCATCTGCGGCAAGACCAATACTGGCACTAACCTTGGTACTTAGGCCTAGTCCAAAGCCTTGGGGTTTTTGAGGCTTGTGATGACTGTTATAGGGAATAACAATCCGTCCAGTAGCAACTCGTTCCATAAGAAGTTGGACATTCATCTGTTCGTTTTGAGCTACCAAGGTAAATAACGGGATTTCCTGACCTTTTTGGGCCATTTCCATTAACGTCAACACCCTAAACTCTCCTTTCTCTGTTTGGAGTCACTACCTTAAAAAGAACCTTCGGGAAGAGAAAAAATAAAAAAAGTCTCTAATCACACAGTGACTAGAGACTTTTCCATAATCTCATCCACACTACTCTTGGTTCTTCGACAAGGTAGGCTTGATCTTAACTACAGGCAGGTCTCCTGGCTTACGGATCAACACATCTGAAGCACCTTCCGGGAACTACCCCGTGGTTATACTTCTTACTCCCCGTTTACAGTGGCGGGACCGCGCCGGATTTACACCGACTTCCCTATTCTCCTCATTAATGAGGCACCTGTAATTATTAATTTTATAAACATAGTATAAATAATAAATGTCTTGTTGACAAGGTCTTTTTTTGATCTATTGAATAATTCTTAAAAAATTGCCATTGACAAGTAATCTTTACTCAGTTTCTTCTTCCGTATTATATATAGAATTATTTGAGATGATGTTATACTCACCACTATTGTTCACGATTCTAGAAACATGTCGAATATGTAACCTACATACAGCACAGTAGCCAAACGCAAAATATTTTTTTGTTTTAGAAACTTCCTTATCTTTATCAATTAATTTGGAACATTGTGGACATACAATAGTCACTTGATCAAGGACAGACTTTAACTCTCTAATTTTTATCTCGTTATCAATTTGCACCTTTTGCCAATTAATAATTGCCCCACTAGAAAAATTAAAGACCTTTATAAAGATCTCTGAAGTATAGAAGGCGTCACTAAATGCATCGTGAAAAGGAGTCGTTTTTTCAATTCCTAGACCTTCTACGGCACTTTCAAGACTTGGCTGTTTTGCTAGGCCCTCATACTTCATATAAACTTGTTGAATATTTATAAACTTGTCAAAGGATAATTGATTAAAGTCAAAAAACAGACAGTTATCCCTTAATCCTAAAATATCATCATGCCCCCAGGAGCATAATACCGAGTCCTCACCAATCCATGAACTAAAGTTCTGGATTGCTTGGACAAAAGGTGTTCCTTGGCTGGCCTGCCTTGTATTAATCATCGTTTTCTTCTTAACATAGGGATTAATTCTCTTATAAATCAAAGGCTTTATAATTGAATCAAATTTACCGATCGTTTCCAGTTTCTCATTTAATTTAACTGCACCGATTTGTATAATTTCGCTTTTTAGAGCGGGATTTGCATTTTCTCCTTCTTTAAACTTAAAAAACATATTAAATTCCAAATCGAAGACTATATAATTCATTGCTACCTCCTCTATTACACTCGTTCATTATAATCCTTCCAAACAATAAAAGCACATAATTTCGACCCTATTAGGTCATAATCCTTCACGAGGATGCCAATCAGGATACCTTAAGTCTATAAGGGAGCAAAGTAGAAAAAATAAAGACACCTGCAAGAAGCTTCTTGTGGTGTCTCTTTAGCTATTATTCTCATGATTACCAAAAACTTAACTGTTTATAACTACTAATCTTTTGGTATTGGTTAAGTAGGCAATCTAATTGCTGACTAACTTCAACTACCTCACTATCAATAAGACTCTTGTTTGGACCAAATTTATTGAGTCTTTTGCGAAGTTCCTCAATTCTTTTCAAAAGTTTCTTTTCCACCTGGATTCCTCCTGAAAAATCATTTCCCAAGGAGAATTTTATTGCTTTTTGAATAAAATGGCAAGAAAAAATTATCCATTAATATACATTTATTTGTCGATATAGGTAAAATTGCGATATTTTTTTTATTATAG
>NZ_JYNH01000002.1 GCF_000960765.1 Desulfosporosinus sp. I2
GCCATAGCGAATTCTGCTGTGCCCGATACGGTAATGACCATTCTTCAGAAAAAGTTGCGTGAAAACACATCCAAGGCCTTGCATATGACCGGGGATTTAATCAATGTATTACGGTTAATGGAGGAGAGCGGGATTCGTGCTGTGGTGCTGAAAGGTATTCCATTAGGATACATGTTGTATAGTAACCTGGCACTTAGGCCCTCCCGGGATTTGGATATCCTAGTCTGGCCGGAAGACGTACATAAGGCTATAGTAGTTATTGAAAATCAAGGGTATGAGCGAATAGAACCAAGTTCTGTCGTAACGCCCGAACGATTGAATAATTGGATGAAAACAAATCACCACCTTGGATTTAGACATAACGACAGAGAGATATATTTAGAACTGCACTGGCGGGTGGGTCACTATGGCATTGAGATACCGTTAAATGAAATAGAGAGTTGTCTGACTCAGTTAACTATTGCGGGACAAGCAATGTATATTCCCGGGGCCGAAGAGTTATTACTGTTTTTAATGTTACATGGTGCCAGTCATGCCTGGTTTCGACTGAAATGGCTGTGTGATATCGCGGTTCTGTTAGGACGGGGAGGATTCTCTTGGGAAAGGTTATATGCATTGGCTGAACATTTGGGAGTAGAAGCACTGCTAAACCAGGCGGTAATTTTTGCGCACGATCTATTGCAAGCTCCTGTCCCAGATAATGTTGTTCAAAGGATCATGAAAGATCGGAAAGCTCGGAACTTGGTTAGGATGGCACTTCCTTTTATTTTCTCAGTCAATTATGAGCCTGCCAATTTAACAATCAGTATGCCCTTGTATTTTCACAGCAAGAAGTACGAGTTCAGCGTGCAAATTGGGTGGAAAAAGAAGTTTGCTTATCTCTATAAAAAACTCTTACCCAAGGATAGAGATTTCGAATTAATAACTTTGCCGGAATCTTTGTATTTTCTGTATTATCTATTTCGGCCCTTCAATTGGCTTAGTCGTAAGGTACTGGAATTAGCGGGGAGATAGTTTATGCCAAAGATACTCATGGCTTATATGAAAAAATTATTTCGTTTTGCCAAGGCTAAGTTGATGCTTGACCTAATACTAATTATCGTTCTAGGTTTATTAGAAGGGGTCGGAATTGTCATGCTGTTGCCCTTACTTACCTATGCTGGTATTAGCTCGGGTTCTGAGCAAGGTGGGTTAGGGCAGATCATGGCCCAGTTTCTTCAACCTATGGGAATAAAATTGACTTTACCGCTGGTACTGGTAGTTTATACGAGTGTTATTGTCGGTCAGAGCTGGCTACAGCGTTACGAGGGGATTTTGCATACCGCCATCCAGGAGTCTTTTGACACTTTTTTGACGACTGAACTATATAGGGCTCTGACATATTCCCAATGGTCCCTTTTTCTTTCAGTCAAAAAGTCCAAGATAACCCATGTTATTACGACAGAGCTCATGCGGGTGAGTTCGTGCACCTATTATCTCCTCCAGGTGTTCGCAACCGGGGTGATTGCTGCCATACAGATTGGTATTGCCTTTATCCTTGCGCCTTATCTGACCCTTTTGGTGATCGGTAGCGGGGTGATTCTGTTTTTCTGTATGCATTTCTTGAGCAAGGAAGCGCGCCGTATTGGGATGAATATCTCCAATTTTACGGGTGATATATTTTCGGAGATTATTGAAAATTTAAATGGCATAAAAGAAGTGAAGAGTTATGGTATCGAACAATTGCAGATTAAGAATTTCGAAACTCGTCGCAAGAAACTAGAACAAACGTATATTGATCTTACGAGAGTCCGAAGCATGGTGACCATGTTTTATAAAATTGCTGCAGCTGTCTTCATCAGTCTGTTTTTTTACACAGCCATTCAGGTGTTTAAAACGGATGCCCAAAGCTTTCTAATAATTGTGGTCATATTTTCCAGACTTTGGCCGAAGTTTTCTTCCTTTCAGTCCAGTCTTCAATATGCAGTCATGATGCTGCCGGCGTTTCAAGCAGTGTCGGACCTTCACACTCTCTGCATAGCTAAAGAAGAGATCCCAGTGCTGGATCGAATCGTACCACCGATGAATTTGCGGAGAGGAATACGTCTGTCCGATGTTTCTTTCAGATATAATGTAGAAAACGAGTGCTATGCCGTTAGGCATATAAATGGACTACTATCGGCGGGAAGTACCACCGCAATTGTTGGGGTATCCGGTGCTGGTAAAAGTACTCTGGCTGATATAATCATTGGTTTGATACTGCCGGAGCAAGGAGAAATATTGATTGACGATATACGGTTAGACAGTAGCAACATGTCTTCGTGGCGACAGTCAATCGGCTATGTACCGCAGGATGCGTTTTTATTTAATGCTAGTATCAGAGATAACCTAACTTGGGCTTGTCCGGATGCCAACGAAAAGGAGATGTGGGAAGTCTTAAAACTGGCGGCTATCGACGATTTTGTCAAGGCCTTGCCGGAAAAACTGGATACTGTGGTAGGCGATCGGGGTATACGGCTATCTGGTGGCGAACGGCAGCGCATCGTCTTGGCAAGAGCACTGTTGAGGAAGCCTGAACTGCTTATTTTGGATGAAGCCACCAGTGCCTTGGATTCAGAAAATGAGAAACGTATTCAGAATGCTATCGAAGGGCTTCAAGGCAAGTTGACAATCTTGATTATTGCTCACCGTATGTCGACGATCAAGAATGCGGATCAAATTATGGTTTTGGATCAAGGGAGAATTGTTGAACAAGGTTCGTACCAGGATGTCGCTTCAGATGAGAACGGTAGGTTTTACAAATTGGCTAGCCTTTAAAGGATTCAAAAATATTCACTAAAGCAATCCTATGGAAGTGTTTGAATAAGAGAAGAGGTGCTCGGATGTTTTCTAGGAAGTTCTGGTGGTTGTTAGTCATAAGTTGGTGCGTCTTAATATTTCTGCTTACAGCGCTACCAAGTTTCACTGCGACTCAAACAGGAGCCGTTTTGAAGCATGCTACCGAATTACCCACTGCACAAGCCATAAGCGTAAACGAAATTCTCCGGAAATGCGCCCATGTAACCCTGTTTGGTATTTTGGCTGTGTTATTGTATATGGCAACGGGATTAAATATACGGTTTGCGTGGATTTTGGCCACATTGTATGGGGCTTCTGATGAACTCCATCAATTGTTTGTACCTGGGCGAGGTTCTTCTTGGTGGGATGTGGGATTTGATTCTTTAGGAGCTTTTTTATTATTGGGTATCGTTATTTTGGTAAAAAGATCCAAGTTGTTAACGAGGCTTTCGGCTTAATTTATTACTTGTTACTTCTTTTGATCTAAAAACTGATCGGATAAAAGTGTTTCTTAGTGATTAAAATGCTTACCTCCTTTGACTAAAGGTTGACAAAGGAAGCCTTCAAATGCTAAAATATCTAAATGTGGTGACTTCTCACCGCAACCGCTCGAATCAGGTATTAACGGGTTTTTTGCTTTAAAGAACCGACCTGCAATGGCGAGTCTAGGGCATGGGAGGTGTAATAAAATGTACGCAGTGATTGAAACTGGTGGTAAACAATTCCGCGTTCAAGAGGGCGACGTACTTTACGTTGAGAAATTGGATGCGAACGTCGGAGATGCCGTAACGATTGATAAGGTTCTCCTCGTGGAAAAAGACGGTGCAGTTAATGTTGGGACCCCTGTTGTGGCCGGTGCTACAGCAGTGCTGAAAGTAGTGGAGCACGGTAAAGGGGAGAAGATTATTGTCTTCAAATTCAAGTCCAAGAAAAACTATCGTCGCAAGCAAGGACATCGTCAACCCTACACAAAAGTTGTTGTTGAGGCACTCCAAGCGTAAGCGTCAAGATGGCATTCGTTTCATAATATGGGCGGATGAGCAAGGGCGAATTCGTGAATTTGAGTTGTCAGGACATGCTGGGTTTGCTGAAGAGGGTCAGGACATAGTCTGTGCAGGTGTTTCTGCACTGAGTATAGCGGCTGTCAATGGGCTGGAGCATTTCTTGTCGGTGGTTCCTAAAGCGCAGGAGGCAGATGGACATCTCACCTGTCAGCTGGATGGAATTGCCGAGCAAGACTTGGAAAAGGCTCAGTGGATTTTGCAAACGATGGCGTTAGGGATTGAACAAATACGAACGACTTATGGTCAAGACTATATATTTATAGATCGAAGGAGGTGGACTCCATGCTAAAAATGAATCTTCAACTGTTCGCCCATAAAAAAGGGGTAGGTAGCTCGCGAAATGGTCGTGATAGTAACGCGCAACGTCTGGGCGTGAAACGCGGCGATGGTCAATTCGTAAAAGCTGGTACGATTATTGTGCGTCAACGTGGAACGAAGTTTCATCCCGCTAAAAACTGTGGTCTGGGTAAAGATGATACCTTATTTGCTCTGATTGACGGCTATGTTAAGTTCGAGCATAAAGATCGGTTGCATAAGCAAGTGAGTATTTACGCTGAGCGCGTAGGTACGCCGGTAGCTATCGCCCAATAAGCTGTTTCTTATTCACCCCTGGGTTTTCCCAGGGGTTTTATTCGTATATGCATTACTCTTCTTGAGAACTCTAGATAGACTCCCATAGTTTTTTCGGAGCAAACTTGTGGCAAACGCATGGAAGAATGAGAAGAGGATTGAAAGGACAGCTATTCGGAACTGAGAAAGAAAAAAAAGGAAGAGCTGTAACTGAGGTGCATAGAGATACATAGAGGTACTTAAGGAAATGTAGATAATCAGAGTGCACAGTGGAACAGGTAATAGTAGTAAAATCTGAGATGAACTAAGGTTTATTTGAGAGGGTAGAGGGAGGATGAACGTGTCAGAGGTTGAACAGACGTTATTGTCAGAGATGCTACAGTGGTATCGCCTTCAGAGGCATGATTATTTGAATCACTGGCAGGTGATTATGGGTAATTTACAGCTCAACCATCCGGCGGAGGCTCTTCAGTATATGCGGGAGACAGTCGCTGAGTCTCAGGAAGAGCAAAAGATAGGGCATCTTGCCGAACCTCACTTAGCGGCAATCATGCTGGGTTTCTTGATTCGTCTGAGTCAGGAAGGGATAACTGTGACGATTGATTTTCCTGATGAGATGAAACGGAAAGAGTTTTGGCAAGATCATTGGCAAGAGGAATATGTAAAGCGGTTATACGGGTACACTAAAGACTGTATGGAAGCATTCCCGCGCTCTCCAATGTCGAAGGACTTACAAGCGGAAGTGTATTTGTTTACTGAACCGGGGGGCTTAGCGTTCCAGTTTATCTTATCGAACGAAGAGACGATTCTTTATGATAAAATGGTGACCTTTGTTTAGAGTTAACCTAATTAAGGAGATTTAAGTATGTTTTATGATCAGGCGAAGATTTATGTTAAAGGTGGAGATGGCGGAGCAGGTGCAGTTGCCTTTCGCCGTGAGAAATATGTTCCTGAAGGCGGGCCGAGCGGTGGAGACGGTGGACGCGGGGGAAATATAGTATTTATAGGAGATGAGGGCTTAAGAACCCTTGTGGACTTTCGCTATAAACGTCATTATAAAGGGGATCGCGGTGACCATGGATTAGCGAAAAATATGAGCGGCAGGGGCGGAGAAGATATCATTCTGCGTATTCCGGTCGGAACGGTAGTTCTCGATGATAGTACAGGGGAGCCTATGGCGGATATTATTGAACATGGGCAGCGTGTCGTGGTAGCAGCGGGCGGACGTGGAGGACGGGGTAATGCTCGTTTTATGAGCAATACCAATAAAGCGCCTACTTTGGCGGAAAACGGAGAACCGGGCGAGGAACGCTGGCTGCGTTTAGAGTTAAAGCTTCTAGCAGACGTAGGGCTGGTTGGGTTTCCCAATGTTGGAAAATCCACGATGATTTCTAAAGTATCTGCGGCAAAACCAAAAATTGCGGATTATCATTTTACCACCCTGATTCCGAATTTGGGGGTTGTCGAGATCGCGGATGGGGAAAGCTTTGTGATAGCGGATATTCCAGGGCTGATTGAGGGCGCTCATGCTGGTGCGGGATTGGGACATGAATTCTTGCGCCACACTGAGCGGACTCGCTTAATTCTGCACGTCTTAGATATCTCTGGGTCAGAGGAGCGGGATCCGTTGGAGGATCTGCGGATTATTGAAGAAGAACTTCGGCTTTATAGTCCGGAGCTTGCCCTGCGACCTGTAATTATTGTAGCCAACAAAATGGATATCCCTGGTGCTGAAGAAAACTTGAAGCGTTTAAGAGAAGAGATTAAGGGTCGAAATGAAATCTTTGCGGTTTCGGCTGCGACTGGGGAAGGGTTGCAAGCGTTAATGTATCGCATTGCCCAGGTCTTGCCGGATACTCCGGTGCCCGAAATTGTCAGTCTGCCGGCTGAACATCGAGTTACGAAGGCTGAATCAGATCCGCGCTTTGAGATTTTAAAGGAAGAGGATCTGTTTATTGTGGTCGGTAAAGAAATCGAGAGGCATGTTAAGATGACCTTATTTGATCGAGAAGAAAGTGTCTATCGCTTCCAGAATATCTTGAAAGCCATGGGAATTGACGATGCTTTACGTGATGCGGGAATCAAAGAAGGGGATAAAGTGGAGATCTCGGGCGTTAAGTTTGATTGGGTATGATTTCGGTTAGGTGTGCAGGCTTGTAACGGCCTGGGTTTGTGTTATTGAAGGCTGGGATGGGTCACGTTGGTTAGGGATGATGCATGGGTGTTAGGGGGGAGATCGTTGAAGAAGCAGCTGTGGGTGGGAATGATTGGATTTCTAATTCTGGCGTTAGCCCTTGGTGGATGGTGGATTTGGAGAACCTCTCAGAGCCCTCTGAAGGTCAAAGCCGGAGCGGTTGCACCTATCTCCATGCAAAAAGATGTCTATGCTAATGGAAACGTTGTTCCGGTGTCTAGCCAAGAGGTGCGTGTTTTAACCCCGGGGCGGGTTTCGAACGTGGCGGTGAAAGTAGGGGAGTCCGTTCAAGTGGGGCAAACCCTCGTCACACTTGATACGACTCTGGTTGATGCCCAAGTAGCTCAAGCTAAAGTGAATGTTGAGGCCGCCCAAACGAGTGTCAATGCTGCGCAGGCTAATTTGGAGGAATTACAAAAAGCCCAGAGTGCCAGTGCGACAGGGAGTGCTGGTGGTTTAAGCCCTACTGTGATAAAACAAGCGGAAGGGGTGTTGGCCCAAAGTAAGGCGGCTTTAAAGCAGGCTCAAGAAATGCTCAAAGTCGCCAAGGTTCAACAGGGGCAAATGATATATAAGGCTGCCCTCGCTGGAACGGTTCTGGAGGTTAATGCTGAGGCTGGAAATCTCTCTTCTGTACAGCTGCCGCTTGTAGTAGTGGCTGATCTTTCCCAGATGAACGTTGAGGCGCAGCTGAATGAGGTAGACGCGGGTAAGGTGAAAGTCGGTGGGAAGGCCACGATTACGAGTAAAGTGCTGGGAGACACTTCCGTTCAAGGAACCATTATCGAGATTGCTCCGGTAGCCGTTACGAAACCAAGCGTCCAGGGAAATGCTTCGCCGACGGTTGGGATAAAAATTCGTTTAGATCAAGTGTCGGCTGGGCTGAGGCCAGGATTTACGGTCAGTCTAAAAATCATTCTGGAAACCAAGGAAGGGATTTTGGCGGTTCCCCAAGAGGCCCTCTTTCAAGAAGGGAACAAGAATTATGTCTACCGTATTCAAGAGGGGCGTCTTCGTAAGACCGAGGTGAAGCTGGGGATTGGCAACGATACTCATCAGGAAATCACGTCTGGTTTAAACGCTGGGGACCAAGTGGTTTTGAACCCCTCTAAGGAATTATTGGAAGGAATGGCGGTTGCACCTGAAACGGGAAGTGGGGGGGGATGAGCTTCCTAGAAGGATTGAGGGGAGCCCTCTTTAGCCTACGCACTAATAAGCTGCGGACTGTATTGACGATGCTGGGGATTATTATTGGGATTGCTGCGGTGATTGCTGTTGTCACGATTGGACTGGGGGGCAAAGCAGCGATCATGCAGGAAATGGAGAAAAGCGGAGTTAACTTGTTCGTATTGTACGCAAAATCCGCTGGGAGTGGACAATCTGAGGGAGATCGCTTGACCCTTTCTGATCGGGAGAGTTTGATACGGGCCCTGCCACAAATCAAGGCGTTATTGCCAGCGAGTATCGAGTATACTGAGTTAGAGGTGAACCAAAAGCGCTCTTCCGCTATGGTCGTAGGGACGACCCCTGAGTTTGCGGATTTACGTCGGCGGGATATTGCCAAAGGACGCTTCTTCTCAGAAGAAGAATTTTCAGCTGATCATCGCGTAGTCGTGATTGATCAAACCTTATCGGACACATTATTTGGGGCGGGGAATGCTTTGGGGCAGCAAGTCATTCTCCATAATGTTCCCTGTCGGGTGATTGGGGTTTTGGCTAAAGATCAATCCTCGTTCGCGCAATTTAATGTAGGTCCTCAAAATGCCTATGCTTATATGCCATGGGGGACGTGGACGGATATTTTTCAATCTCAACGGGTGGATCAGCTGGAGGGTGCGACCTACCGAGAAACGGATTTGGAAAGCGTTATCTCGAATGCTAAGCGCATTTTGAATGTGCGACATGGGACTACTGATCAGTATGAGGCCTTTAATGTGCAGCAATTGGTTCAATCAGCGAGTAAGATTATGCGCATTCTGACCAGCTTTATTGGTCTGGTCGCAGGAATCTCCCTTTTGGTGGGGGGGATCGGGATTATGAACATGATGCTAGTCTCAGTCACGGAACGCACTCGCGAAATTGGCCTGCGCAAAGCGGTTGGAGCGAAGGAACGAGATATTCTGACCCAGTTTTTATTAGAAGCTATTGTCTTATCCCTGATCGGGGGGATCTTAGGTATTGCTTTGGGGGTCGGGAGTGCTCTGACAGTAGCGTATTTTTTGCACTGGCCGCCGCTTTTATCTGGATGGGCGGTTCTATCTGCCGTGTCCTTTTCAATCGGAGTAGGACTATTCTTCGGCTTTTATCCAGCATTAAAGGCGGCTAAGCTCGAACCGATGGCCGCTTTGAGATATGAGTGAATAAACAATTTAGGGGGTAGAGTTCGTGTTAACAGGTAAACAAAAACGTCATTTACGAGCTATGGGAAATGAGATGGATCCGATCTTGCAAGTGGGTAAGGGTGGAATTGCTGAGAACGTGGTCACTCAAACGGATGGGGCGCTGGAGGCAAGGGAGCTCATAAAAGGCCGGGTTCTACAAAATTGTCTAGAGGAGCCAAAAGCCATAGCCGCGGACCTGGCTGAGCAAACAGGGTCAGAACTCGTGCAAGTCATCGGGAGGAACTTCCTGTTGTTTAGGCAGTCTAAAGATAAACCTGTGATTGTCCTGCCGAAGTAAAATAAGTTAATGCAAGTTGGGGGCGGTTTTCGACTTGCATCTAACTTGAACCAAGCAATTGCATAGAGGAGAAAGACCGTGACTTGATACTGAACCAAATTGCTATTAATATCCGGTCTCAACAATATTAAAGGGTCCATATTTGGTAGAATAATTGTTTTACCGAGTATGGACCTTTATGTGCGTACATGGGACGTTTCCTATTTTCACTTATTTGCATGAATAATCATTAATATCTGTAAAAACTTGAGGAATTTCTAAAGTCTTTAGAGGGGAACGTAGAAAACTATCGAATATCTAAAACTATCAAAGAGATTGACTCTCGTTAATAATCTACCCCCAAGGGGAGAGGAGTTTTTATAATGTCGGATTGTGAGTTTGCCAGTCCACTAACGGTTCAGGAAGGGCTTGAAATAATTTCTCGCATTAATAAAGAAGTAACTTTCATTAGTGGAGGCACGGATCTTGTGATCCGGTTGCAGAGCGGGAAGCTGAAACCTGCTTGGCTGATCGATCTTTCTCAGATTTCGGAACTGAAGTTTATTGAGGAAGTCGAGGGTAGGATAAGAATTGGTAGTGGGACAACCTTCAGTCAAATAGCTGAGAGCAGCCTCCTGCAAGGGAAAGCCCAGTGTCTGAGCCAGGCAGCCTCTCAGGTAGGGTCCACTCAAATTCGCAACCGAGCGACCCTCGGTGGAAATATCGCCAATGCTTCACCGGCAGGAGACAGCTTGCCTGCGTTATTAGTTCTAGAGGCTTGGGTTACTATTCAGGGGCCAAAGGGATCACGGAGGGTATCATTTGCTGAGTTTCAAGCTGGAAAAGGATTAGGGCTTAAGGGAAATGAAATCATCACAGAGATTGATTTTCCGGTGTGGGAATCCAGCGAAAAGACACGGATTATCAGTGCCTTCGGAAAATTAGGCAGTCGAACTGCGGTGTCGATTGCTCGTCTGAATATCGCGGCGAGGGTGGAAGTGGACTCTGAGCATGATACGATCGTAAAATCAAGCTGGGCAGTGGGGGCTTTAGGGCGGATTCCGTTTCGTTTGGAGGAGTTAGAGCTGGAATTACAGGGAAAAGGGATTAATTCAGATTTAGCTCGCCAGACTGCCGACCGGCTTACAGAGGTCGTTGATCGGGCAATCCCTGGTCGGGCTTCCCAAGAGTATAAACGTCTGGCTATTCGTGGCCTGGCGTTTGATATGCTGAGCGATTTGTTTCCAGAACTTATCAATAGGAGCATGGGAGTACTTTGAAAATCAGTTCTTTGAATAAAGTCTCATGGGTTTCATAGAGGATATTGTCCTATTTCTGGAGAATTAAGCACGATAAGTTCGGTGAAAGTTCTGTATAATTAGAAGGGAGAAGGAGTATGCCTGTTGATATAATGGTTCCGGTATTTAGGCAGCTCTTTGATTCGATCGAAGAAGGGGTTATTGTTACTGATCGTGACGGTAAAATCATCTTCTATAATTCTGAAATGGCTAAATTAGAAGAGTTGGCCATTGAAGATGTGGTCGGAATGTATTTGACCGATGTCTATGATGCGGTGACGCTGGAGAATAGTGAGCATCTAAGCGTTGTCCTGACCGGAAAACCCGTTTTTGAAAAACATAAGACTTATTTCACCAACCAAGGGAAAGAGGTCAATATTATAGCAAGTACGTTTCCCGTTCTAGAAAATGATGAGGTTATCGCAGTCTATTCGGTGTGTAAAAATATTACTAAGTATAAGGAACTTTTAACAAAGACAATGCAATTACAGGATCAAATCGGTCTTGAAGGGCCAGATCAGCGTGGAAATAATGGAACTCGTTACACGTTTGAATCGATGGTCTTTGCCAGCTCTACGATGCAAAGTCTTATTGCGTCAGCTAAGAAGGCAGCTGTCGCCGACGGGTTTATCTTAGTCTTCGGTGATACTGGAACGGGTAAGGAATTACTGGTTCAAGCAATTCATAATTATAGTGCTCGCAAGAAGGAACCCTTTGTGGCCATTAACTGTGCGGCGATCCCGGAAACGTTGCTGGAAAGTATTCTATTCGGGACCCATAAAGGGGCTTTTACGGGGGCGGTCGAGTCCAAGGGACTATTTCAACAAGCGGGGAATGGGACCTTATTTTTAGATGAGCTTAATTCTATGAGTATTGCGCTCCAGGCAAAGCTCTTGCGGGTTGTGCAAGAAAAAACCGTGAGGCGAGTCGGCGGGACGGTGGAAATACCGATACACTGTAGGGTTATTAGTTCTACCAATGTCGATCCTTGGGAAGCCGTAAATCTCGGCAGTTTGCGTAAAGACCTTTTTTACCGCTTGGCAGTGATGACGCTCTTCATACCACCCTTGAAAGATCGGAAGGAAGATGTTGAGGCTTTAATTGATTATTTCTTGAATCGATATCAGAAGATATACGGTTCGGGCGGGGTCTTGATGGATGAAGAGTTGAAAAACGTTTTCCTGCGCTATTTGTGGCCGGGGAATGTTCGAGAACTGGAACATATTCTCGAAAGTGCCATGAACATGCTTGATGGCCGCAAAGTCATTACGGTGGACCATTTACCGCATTATCTAAGGGCAAAATTTCTAAGTCAAGCGGGGAGTTCGACTGAGTTCTATAAAAAAGGGGCAAGCACTTTGGCAGATGCTTTACGGGAGGTGGAAAAGCAAGTCCTTGCTGAAGCGCTTAAGAATCATAACGGAAATATTACTAAGGCTGCTAATTCGATAGGGATTGCCCGGCAAAATCTCCAATACCGTATGAAAAAGTTAGGGCTGCATAATCTTTGAGCGCTGACAATATTTTTGGCGTCCACGTTAAATCCTCCATCTATAGTACAACACAAGGGCGTTTTGGCGTTTTCATATGCAAAAAAACGTGGCACCTTGCAAGCTGGTTTTAAGGGTCAAGGGTAGATGAGACAATTGACTGAAAATTGGGCATGATTCTTGCAGTATTTTAGGATTGGCTCTAGGTTTACTATGTATTGAACTCTTTTATAGCAATTTAAACATAGAAAGAATGATGGCGAGTGACCTTAATGAGTTTAATCAATTTTTTTAGTAAAAATACGGAGACAATTATAGAGTATTCAGGAAATCATTTCACCCTGGTTTTATGGGCGGTGGGGATTTCCTTGCTGATTTGGGTACCGACCGGGTTGCTGTTGACGAAAAGCGATAAGTGGGCGGCTCGGGTCTTGGCGCTGGCGAATACGATTTTTTGTATTCCGAGTTTATCGATGTTTGCAATTCTGGTCACGATTCCAACGTTTGGATTAGGACGAAAGTCGGCATTGTTTGCTTTAGTCCTGTATGCAATGATGCCCTTGATTCGCAGCGTCTATGATGGGGTTAAGAATGTCGATCGCAATGTTATTGAAGCGGCTAAAGGAATGGGGATGAGTACGGGAAGGATTTTACGCGAAATTCTCGTGCCATTAGGTATTCCGATTATCTTCGCTGGGTTTAGGATCACGGTTGTCATGACGACGGGTATCGCAGCGATTGCTACTTACATCGGGGAGCGCAATTTGGGGCGCTTTATTTCTGAAGGACTTGTTCGATCGAATACTCCAATGATGGTCACAGGGGCCTTAATTATCTCTGTGATTGCGATTGGTTTAGATACCTTGCTTGGGTTAATTGAGAAAAGGATTGTCCCTAAAGGATTAAGGGTTACTCGCTAATTCCTCATAACCAATATATCCATTTGAAGTTAGAGATAGGATAATGTTTGCAGAGGATGATACTAATGATTGAACTCGAGAAAATAACTAAAAAGTATCCGGGTCAAGCCGTCCCAGCCGTTGACCAATTGACTCTTTCCATGCCTGAAGGAGAAATTTGTGTTTTAGTTGGACCCTCGGGTTGCGGGAAAAGCACAATTTTGCGCATGATTAATCGCATGATTGAACCGACGACCGGGGTGGTCAAAATTAACGGGCATGATGTGACAAACACGGACTCGGATCAACTGAGAATGGGTATTGGGTATGTAATTCAGCAGATTGGTCTTTTGCCGCATCGGACGATTGCTGAGAACATCGCTATTGTGCCTCGGCTTTACAAGTGGCCAAAGGAGAAGATTAAGAAACGGGTCGAAGAATTGATCGTGATGATGGGGCTTGATTTAGAAAAGACGTGGGGGAAATATCCCTCTCAACTTAGTGGTGGGCAAATGCAGAGAGTGGGCGTTGCTCGAGCTATGGCGGTCGATCCTCCGATTATGCTGATGGATGAGCCTTTTGGGGCGGTTGACCCGATCGCCCGTACCCATCTACAAGATGAGTTGTTGCGTTTGCAAAAGGAGATCAAGAAAACGATTGTCTTTGTGACGCATGACATTAATGAAGCCATTAAAATGGGAGATCGTATTGCAATTTTTGACGCTGGAAAGTTAGTTCAATTTGGTACCCCAGAAGAAATTCTTACCCATCCTGTCAATGAATTTGTGGAGAACTTTATTGGCCATGATCGGGTGGTCAAGAAGTTGAATTTGTACCAGGTTGAAGATGCTATGCACCCTGTCCAGTGTGTTGTTAGGGAAAACGAGTGGCAGAATGTCGCTCAAACCTTAAAGGACGCGGGAACTGAGGTGGCGTTCGTTTCAGATCAGGCTGGTAAAGTTTTAGGACATATCACCTTATCCGATGCATTAGAGTTGGGTGGAGATGTTGAAGGGTTCAAAAAACGAGTGCTTGAGACGAAGAAAGCCTTCGTCCAGTCGACGACTCCTTTGCCGGATGCGCTCTCATTATTGCTGGAATATAATTCTGATTTTCTCGGAATTCTACGGGGTGAAAAACTTTGTGGCATGCTCTCTTTTAAGGACATTCGAAACCATGTTTATAAAAAAGAGGGTGAGTAAATGAGTTGGGAGAATTTCAGAGTTGCTATTTTCGATAAAGCGCCAGATGCTCTGTTCGTCCATGCCACGATTGTTCTGGTAACTATCATGATTGCCATTTTGATTTCTATACCCTTGGGAGTCTTCTTGAGTCGTCCAAAATACAAACGGTTTGGTCTGATCACCCTTAACCTGCTGAATATCTTGCAAGCGATTCCAGGAATTGCTGTGATTGCTTTGGCTTTGCCGATCCTAGGCTTGGGTATGAAACCGGCTGTGGTTGCGCTGCTCTTCCAAAGTTTATTGCCGATCGTCAGGAATACGATTGCTGGTTTAATGGGGGTCAGTCCTGATGTGAAGGAAGCGGCTGGCGGTATGGGGATGTCGCAACGACGAATTTTATTTGAAGTTGAAATCCCATTGGCTATGCCAATCATTCTTAGTGGGATTCGTACGGCTACAGTTTATGTAGTTAGTATAGGGACACTAGCTGCTCTGATTGGAGCGGGCGGTTTGGGTAACCTGATTATTGGTGGGTTGTCTCTCTTCCGGCCCGAATATTTACTGGTTGGGGCAGGGCTAGGGGCGATCATGGCAATCTCCTTGGATCGCCTGTTAAGTTACCTTGAATATCGCATCACTCCGCCGGGCATGCGAGTCGAGTAAAAGGAACGTTTAACCAAGTGTCAGAAGAAGTCTTCCACTTCGATTAGTGAGAGATGAACTCAGTATAATTAATGCAGTAGGGAGGGTTGAGCCTCTCACTGCATCACGAGCGAAGCGAGTTCGCAAGTGAAGTTAAAGGCGAAAGGAGGAATAGACACCGTTACGATAGCTAAAGCTTATGGAAAAATAAACATATTCTGAGAAAATTACCTTCTAAGTATTGTGAAACGATGTATAATTGAATTATCTGGATTAAGGAAGGAGAATGTACATGAAGAAACGATCATTATTTCTTGTTGCAATCTTGTCCCTAACCTTAGCTCTTGGGGGGGTTATGGGCTGCGGCTCAAAGCCTGCAGCTAGTGGAACTGCAGGAACTGCAGCGGACACTGCGAAAAAAGGACCCACAATTAAGATTTCGTCTAAGACTTTTACGGAGGCGGCACTCTTAGGAACACTTAGCTTACAGTATCTTAAGGGCTTAGGATACCCTGTTGAAAACAAGATGGGTCTTGGTGAACTAGCTGTGATCAGACCTGCTTTGACCTCTGGACAAATCGATATGTATTGGGAATATACAGGTACGGGCGTAATTAACTTAATGAAACATGACCCTGTGTTTGATGCCAAAGAAAGCTATACCCTTATTAAAGAATGGGATGCTAAGAATAACATTGCTTGGTTAGATTATGCTCCTTTAGATGATACTTATGGAATTGTCGTTCGCGGAGATGTTGCTGAGAAGTATAAATTGAAAACAATTTCGGATTATGTTGCCCAAGTGAAGAAGGGCGTAAGCTTGAAGTTTATTGGCTTCCCTGAGTGGGAAGGTCGTGCTGATGGGTTGCCTGCTTTTGAAAAAGCCTATGATTTCAAAATGCCTAAAGGGGATTATGTCAACGTTGCCATGGGCCTGAACTATGACACTCTTAAAGCACAAAAAGGGGATTTAGCCCTTGCTTTCACCACGGAGCCAAGAATCGTAACGGATAAGCTGGTCATGCTCCAAGATGATAAAAAGGCTTTCCCTGTTTATAATGCTGCCCCTGTTGTAAGGAAAGAGATAGTGGATGCATATCCTACGATCGCTGCTGATCTGAAGAAATTAAGTGCTTTGCTGGATACCAAGACTATTACAGAATTGAACATGCAAGCAGATGTTGAGAAGAAGTCTATTGAGGAAGTTTCGACGACTTTCTTGAAGAGTAAGGGGTTGCTTAAGTAAGGCGGCTTGGAGGGAGTAGAGGGTGCTGGGCCGTGCGGGTGGGAGGAAGTGACTTAGCCCATTCGCACAACGTTCCATTGCTATTCGCTTGTCGCTCAGGCTAAAACTCAAAACCTCTGGGCTTTCTGCATGTGAACCGTTGAGTTTCTTCACGCCTGATCGACTACGCTCATTGACGCAATTCCACTAATCATGCTCACTAAGCTAAGTCACTTCCTCCTCTATGCATGTCTTGGGGAACGTGCACCTCTGAATCGGTGCTGCGCCGCTGGGCTGGGCGACGATGGGGAGGACGGAGGGGTACGGGCGAGGAACGTGCACCTCTGAATCGGTGCTGTGTCGCCGGGGTGGGTGACGGTTAGGATATTTCGTTGGTGTAAGTTCCTCTATGCATGTCTTGGGGAACGTGCACCTCTGAATCGGTGCTGTGCCAGTGGGCTGGGTGACAGGGAGGAAATTTAAGGTAAAGTTAAAATTCTATTGGCCACTTTATGCCCTCTTTGGGGATAAGGTGGCTTTTGATTCGTTGTTGGTTTTGATATGAAAGCCTTGATCTTGATAGGTTTGGCGCTGATATGTATTTCTACTTGGATTCATGAAAGGCAGGATTTTTTATGTCTATGGTTGAAAAGTTTGTTGTTTTGTTTAGTGTGCCGGATTTTGTGGTGCCTTATTTGTCTTGTTTTGTGTCTGAATCTCAGATGGATTTGGTGGTACGGTTGGATGGTCAAAGGTGTTCTGTTTCTGATGTTGCTAAATCGATGGGATGTGATTTGGAGCAGGCGGGGGTGTTGTTGGAAGATTGTTATTATAAAAGTATTGTGAATAGGGAAGTGCGAGACGAGGGGTTTGTGTATTTTGGGGCTGATTTCTATGGGAGGTTGGATTTTCTTTGCAAGTTTGACGAGAGCTATAAGGTAAATCTTAAGAGGTGTACGGATAGTGGTGAGAATAAGAATAGAGTTAATAAAGATCAAAAGGCTGAGGATGACATTGGCGATAGGTTGCTGAAGGCTTTGGATGATTGGTGTTATCAGGTATACGCTGAGGGGATGGGTCCTTATCTTGAACAACTTAAGAACAATGAGGTGGTGGATAGGGCTCCTGAGACGTTTTTATTGATAGAGGACCTTGAGGAATTATTGAATTCTGTCAGTGAAATTCGCATGGTTCCTTGCAATTGTCGCAAGTTAGCGGAGCGGTGTTCGAAACCGACGGAAACTTGTTTAAGTTTTGATGGTTCGATTACCGACCGTACGTTTGGACGTCCGCTTTCGAAGGATGAGGCTCGAGAGATTGTGAAAGTTGCGCATCGAAATGGTTTGATGCATCAAATAAATAGTGATTGGCGGGAGAAGGGTCCAGCCTGGTTGTGTAATTGTTGTTCTTGCTGTTGTTATCCAACACGTCTGGCCCAGGAACGCGGAATGAAAGGGATATTTCCGGTTAGTAACCAGGTGGCATTGCGTGATGATGTTTTATGTTTACATTGTGGGGTTTGTACAAAACGGTGTAATTTCTCAGCTTTTTATGTAGGAGATACCGAAATGGAGATGAACGGTAAGTTACGGAAGATGATTCAATTTGATCAGGATAAATGTTGGGGATGTGGAATTTGTGTTGATAGTTGTGTGGCTAAGGCTATTTCCATGACGAGACGAGTTTAAGTAAAAACGAATGCCTAAATATTGGGCAGAGCCATTATTTTTGGCGGTTAGGAATTAAATATAAGAATGCTGTATGAGTTAAAGGACGAAGTATGGCTGCCAATTTCCTATGCGTTTGGGGTTTTAACAGAAATTTAGAGGGATAGCTTTAAGTTTTTGTTTGATTAGCTGCACAGTGATTGAACGGTGGTTGAAGTGCACAGAATAGGCGGCATGAGGCAGCTTTTTCTGGTAGTTTTTTTGAAGTGGGTAGATCAAATCCAGTACCTTTTGCTTGGGGTACTTTAAAGGTTGATAATGGCATATATCTTGCAGAGTTAAACTAGTAATATCCACCTTCTGGAGCGTATCTCTGGGAGGAGCACTTTAGTTTGCATAGGTATGTGGAAAAAGGTCGCTGGATATTGTCGGTAACTCTAGAGATTCACTTAGATAGATAACTGTATTTAAAACTTGTTAGATTGTTACTAAAAATGGGGAAAGGCTAGGTATAGAATTCATGAAAAAGATTCGATCGAATAGCATAGAACATTCAACCCCACTGCTCCAGTGGGTAAGTGAGGGGCAAATTGAGCAGATTCATCTCGCGACTTTAGAGGTCCTTGAACGTACAGGCGTTAAAGTCGATCACCCAGAGGCGTTACAATTATTGAAAGACGCTGGGTGTATTGTCAATGAAAATCGTGTTCGGATTCCGAGTTGGTTGGTTGACGAATGTATTCGTTTAGCACCGAGCAAGATTGTGGTGGCTAACCGTAAGGGTGAACGGGTTATGCCCTTGGAAAAGAATCGGACCTATTTTGGGACAGGCTCAGATCTGCCTTATACTATAGATTTAGAAACGGGTAAGCGACGACGCTCGACGAAGAAGGATGTTGAATTAGCTTGCCGGGTCATGGATTATTTGCCAAATTATGATTTTGTGATGAGTTATGCTATTGCTTCAGATCAAAGTGCGAAAGTCAGCGACCTTCATCAATTTGAAGCGATGGTTTCGAATACGGTTAAACCGATGATTGTTACTGCCCATGATGAGATAAACATGCGCGCTCAATTAGAGATGGCCGCTTTAGTGGTTGGGGGTAAAGAGGAGCTTCGCAAGAATCCGTTCTTGATTCTTTACTCTGAGCCGATTTCCCCGTTGGTTCACACTAATGATGGTCTGGGAAAGATGTTTGCATGTTTTGAATATGGAGTCCCTGTGGTCTACACACCTGGTATTTTGTCTGGGGCGACTACACCGGTTACGAAAGCCGGAACGATTGTCCTAATGAACGCTGAGGCTTTAGCGGGAGTCGTCATGGCCCAATTAAAACAAAAAGGAGCTCCCATTATTATTGGCGGCGGGGCGACTCCTATGGATATGAGAACCACTGCGACCTTGTATGGATCTCCGGAGACGATGATGAACTATGCTATCATGACTCAATTATCTCAGTTTTACGGGATTCCCAACTTTACGGAGGCTGGCTGTGTTAATGCACCAGTACCAGATGCTCAGGCAGGTATGGAAGCAGGAACAGGGATCTTATTAGCTCAGTTAATGGGAGCTAATCTGGTGCATGATGTGGGGTATCTGGAAGGTGGGAAAACGGGTTCGTTAACCTTCCTGACCATGTGCAATGATTTCATGGATAATGCACGTTACATGGGTAAAGGAACCCGAATTGATGAAGAGACCATGGCGGTCGATGTCATTGATGAGATAGGTCCCGGTGGGAATTTTGTGAGTCATGCCCATACGTATGACCATTTCCGTGAAGAGATTTGGGCTCCGAAGCAGTTCAATCGTTCATTCTGGGAGATTTGGGAAGAGCAGGGGTCTAAGACAGCGGAAGATCACGCTGGTGATTTGGCCAAAGAGATTGTGGCGACGCATACTGCGGAACTGTTGGAGGAGTCGATCCGTCAAGGGTTAAATGATATCATCTCGGAAACGGAGAACGTGAAAGCGACCATGAAACGAGAAAGAAAGGCTAGGAGCTAGATTGATCCAACTATGAACCAGAAATTATGGAACGGGAAATTGTGAGGGGGTAAAGATTATGGGAGTAGGAAGCTCACACGGAAATGGGCTGTTTTTCCGAACATTGACTGAAAAACAAGCGGAAGAGATTCATCTCGCGAGTAGTCGGATTCTTGAAGAGACGGGTATGGTGATCCACCATCAAGAAGCCGTTGAACTTTTACGCCAGGCGGGGGCACAGGTTGAAAATGGGAACCGAGTTTATTTTCCCAATCATCTTGTTAAAAAAGCACTGCAATCAGCTCCTTCGCATGTCACTTTATATAATCGAAACGGCGAAACAGCGCTTCAACTACAAGGGTCCAATGTGTATTTTGGCACAGGCTCAGACACGCTTAATTATTTAGATCCGGTCAGCCAAGAAAGGCGAAAATGGCACCAAGAGGATGTTGCGAATGCCATTAGGCTTTGTGATAAGTTGCCGAATATTGATTTTGTGATGTCGATGGGACTTTTATGCGATGTCGATCGTCGTATGATCAATCGCGAACAGTATGCCATCATGGTGCAGAACACCGTAAAGCCCCAAGTGGTGATTGCGGAGGATGGGGATACCCTACGGGATATTATTGAGATGGCGGCTAGTGCGGTCGGTGGGAAAGAACGTTTGCGTCAAAAACCGCTGTTTATGATCTACACGGAACCTACCTCCCCCCTTCAGCATCCTCAAGACTCTGTGGACAAATTGCTGATTGCTGCTGAGAATGGAGTTCCGACGAATTTTGCCTGTGGTGGTGTAGCAGGTGCTTCTGTGCCGACGACGGTCGGGGGAGCTTTGGTTCAGGCTAATGCCGAAGCCTTGAGTGGTTTAGTGATCCACCAATTGAAGGCGCCGGGGGCCCCGTTCGTTTACGGTTATGGTAATTCTCCTCTTGATATGCGGACCATGCAGGCTGTTTATGGTACTCCTGAAGCGGTGCTCTTTCAGGGGGGAATGGTCGATTTGGCCCACTATTACGAACTGCCCTCCTGGGGATATGCTGGGTGCTGTAATGCGAAGGTTTGTGATGAGCAAGCGATTGCAGAGTCAACGATGTTTACGTTAATGGGTGCCCTCCAAGGGTGCAATATTATGCATGATGTTTTCTATATGGAATTTGGATTAACGGGGTCTTTGGAATTATTGGTTATTTCTAATGAGGTAATCGGCAGGGCACGACGGCTGCTCAAAGGGATCGATACCGATCAAGAATCCTTAGGGGTAGAGGCGATCATGAGGGTGGGTCCCGGTGGGAATTTCCTGGGAGATGACCATACTGCGAATCACTTTAGAGAGAATTGGCTGCCCGATCTTTCAGATTTTAACAATTACGAGAATTGGTCTGAAAACGGGAGTAAGACGATGGTCGATCGGGCGCGAGAACGGATTAAGCAGATTTTAGAAACCCATCAGCCCAAACTCGTGACTGACGAGGTTAGGGAGCAGATTGAAACGATTCTAAAAAGGGCTCGGGAAAAGGTCGGGGCAAACGAAAAGTAAAGGAGGGTTTCAATTGAGTGATTTTAATAGCTTGGCGGAACTGGTAATCAAGGGTGATTATAATGGCGCACAGACTTTAACCCAAAGAATGGTTGGCAATGGCAACGATCCGCTGGAGATCATTAATCAAGGATTAATGGCGGGGATGAATGTGGTTGGGGTTCGTTTTAAGGCCGGGGATATGTATGTTCCAGAGGTTATGATGTCTGCTAAGGCGATGAGTAAAGGGATCGAAGTGGTAAAACCTTTGATTGCAGATAAGGATATGCCTACAGCTGGCAAGGTGTTGGTCGGAACGGTGAAAGGGGATCTTCATGATATTGGCAAGAATCTAGTCCTGATGATGATGGAGAGTGCAGGGTTCGAGATTATTGACTTAGGTGTCGATATCGATGCCGAAGCGTTTGTTAAAGCGGTGAAAGAGCATAAGCCCCAGGTGATCGGGATGTCTGCGCTTTTGACGACGACAATGCTGTCCATGAAGGACACGATTGAGGCGTTGAAGGAAGAGGGACTGCGTGATTCGGTTAAGATCATTGTTGGGGGGGCTCCGATTTCTCAAGGGTTTGCGGATGAAATTGGAGCTGATGGGTATGCACCTGATGCTGCAGCAGCAACGGATTTGTGTAAACGATTGATTGCTTAAGGATGATTTAGTATTATGGGTACAGGAGTTCTAGACGGGCTTTTGTGCCCGTTTTTAAATTAAGCTGCCAAGCAGGAGCGGAAGGAAACGGGTAGTAAGAATTAGGAATTTAGGAAGGAGTGAGATATAGGTGATTAATAATTATGACATTTCACAAGCCATGACGGTTAAGTTAGACCCTGAACTTCCAGAAATACAGGAATTTGTGGAAGGGATAAGACGGGCTCCAGACAGAGGGTTTAATCTGACTCTGAATCAAACAAAGATTGCCTTAAAGAATGCTTTACGTTATGTTCCGGAGGAGCTCCATGAAACACTGGCTCCGGAATTTCTGGAGGAATTGCAGACGAGAGGTAGGATTTATGCCTATCGTTATCGTCCGGCTGGACGATTGTATGGGAAACCGATCGAGGAATATCAAGGGAACTGCACTGAAGGCAAGGCTTTTCAGGTAATGATTGAGAATAATCTGGATTTTGACGTGGCTCTTTACCCGTATGAGCTTGTTACCTATGGTGAAACGGGTAGTGTCTGTCAAAATTGGTTGCAATATCGTTTAATTAAAAAGTATCTGGAAGTCATGACCGATCATCAGACCTTGGTGATGGAATCAGGTCATCCACTGGGGTTGTTTCCCTCACGCCCGGAAGCACCTAGGGTGATTATTACGAATGCCTTAATGATTGGGATGTTTGATAATCAGAAGGATTGGGAAATTGCTGAACAAATGGGGGTTGCTAATTACGGTCAGATGACGGCGGGCGGGTGGATGTATATTGGGCCGCAGGGGATTGTACACGGCACCTTTAATACTTTGCTCAATGCCGGACGGATGAAGTTAGGAATCCCTCATGATGGGGATATTAGGGGGCATCTGTTTATTTCGTCGGGCCTGGGCGGAATGAGCGGGGCTCAGGGAAAATCTGTGGAGATCGCCCATGGTGTAGGGATCATTGCTGAAGTGGATGAGTCTAGAATTAAAACTCGTTTTGAGCAGGGGTGGGTCAGTAGGGTGTCTGGGGATCTTGAGGAGGTTTTCCGGATTGCCGATGAGTATCTGCAAAAGAAGGAACCCATGTCGATTGCCTACCAGGGTAATATTGTGGATTTATTGGAGTATGCGGTGAAGAAGCAAATCAAGGTGGATCTGCTCAGTGATCAGACGTCTTGTCATGTTGCTTATGAAGGCGGGTATTGTCCACAGGGGATTTCTTTTGAAGAGAGAACCAGGTTACTTGGCAGCGACCGAGCTGAGTTTAAGAAGCTTGTGGATCGGAGTTTAGTCCGTCAGTTTGAATTGATTCAGACGTTAGTAGAACGAGGTACTTATTTTTTTGACTATGGTAATTCTTTCATGAAAGCGGTTTATGATGCCGGAGTTAACGAGATCTCTAAGAATGGTGTCGATGAAAAAGATGGCTTTATCTTCCCGTCCTATGTGGAGGATATTATGGGCCCGGAACTTTTCGATTACGGGTATGGGCCTTTCAGGTGGGTTTGTCTCAGCGGCAAAACGGACGATCTGAGCAAAACCGACGCGGCAGCGATGGCTTGTATTGATCCGAATCGTCGTGGGCAGGATCGAGATAATTATATGTGGATTAAGGATGCCGAGAAAAATAAGCTGGTCGTGGGTACTCAGGCCCGTATTTTATATCAGGATGCGGAAGGGCGAATTAAGATCGCACTTAAATTTAATCAAATGATTCGAGAGGGTGAGATTGGCCCGGTGATGTTAGGTCGAGATCATCATGATGTGAGTGGCACGGATTCACCGTTTAGGGAAACCGCAAATATCAAAGATGGCAGCAATGTCATGGCAGATATGGCTGTCCAAAGCTTCGCAGGGGATGCTGCCCGAGGGATGAGTCTCGTTTCTCTTCACAATGGAGGAGGCGTCGGAATCGGTAAAGCCATTAATGGCGGATTTGGCTTGGTGCTTGACGGGAGCGAACGCGTGGATAACATTATTAAATCGGCTCTTTTATGGGACGTAATCGGTGGGGTCGCCCGTCGGTCATGGGCACGAAATGAGCATTCGATTGAAACAAGCATTGAGTTCAATGAGCGATATAAGGGATTAGGGCATATCACGGTTCCGTTTATTCCAGATGAGGAATTGATTGATCGGTTAGTAGGGGACTTGTAGCAGGGAGGATACATGATGGAATATATTGAGTGGAACAATTTAAACCTAGATACTTCGGAGATTTATCGGCGGATTGGAATGCCGGATGCTGATTCTAAGCGGAGTCTGAATTTTAAGCCCGTTATTGAACAGATGAGACATAAGGCTTTAGATCTAGTTGAAGTTCGCTGCGTCTATGATTATGTTCCGGTGAATATCGTGGGTTCGGGGGAAATTCTTCTGGCAAACCAGTATCCAGTTAACGTTCTCACTTCGTTTTTCGAGGGGGCACACGAAGTGTTAATTGCTATCCAAACCGTTGGTCTTCGCCTCGAAGAAGAATCAAACCGATTCTTTGAAATAGGTGAGATGCTCGATGGGATGGTCTTGGATGGCTGTGGGACAGTGGCTCTTGATGAAGCTTTAGAATTGTTACGGGGTATGGTTGTCAAGCAAGTGACTGAACGCGGTCTGCAGACGGGTCATAATTTATGCCCGGGTGGTTATCAAATTCCCCTCGAAGCTCAGAAAACCTTATTTACTCTGCTGGACGGGGGAAAAATTGGTGTCACTTTAGGGGAAGCGATGCTAATGTCTCCGATAAAATCTCATACCCTTGTTATCCCAGTCGGACAAAAGCTGGCTAAGTCTAATTTGTCCTGTGCAATAACGTGTGAAATGTGCGTGGAGCAACAAAACTGTTCCCACAGCCGCCTGAAGTTTGGCAAAGCCAAGCCAGTATAAATCGTGCAAGTTAAGAACCGTCCCCAACTCCAACTTGCCCCCAACTTGCATAACTTGCATAACTAAATTGTTTGAAATGGAGATGGTTTTGTGCAGTATGCGGATCTCTTGATCCATTCTGCTCGTATGATGGCGACGATGAAGGGTTTCTCCGAACGGCCAGCTCGTGGAGAGGGTATGTCTGAAATTGGTTTGATTGAAGAGGGTGCTGTCGCAATCCGCGACGGGAAGATTATAGCGGTTGGCACAACTGAGGAGGTGCGGGCCGGTGGCTGGGTAGGGCCGAATACTGTGCAAATTAGCGCGGAGGGTAAGGTAGTTACTCCTGGGTTTGTCGATCCCCACACGCACGTCCTTTATGCGGGTTCACGTGAAAATGAATTGTCGCTGAAACTTAAGGGTGTTCCCTATCTCGAGATTCTTAAACAGGGCGGCGGAATTCTTTCAACGGTTCGGAGTACGAAGCTGGCTACGGATCAAGAAGTAAAGGATCAAACCAAACGTAGGCTGCAGACGATGCTAAGCATGGGCACAACGACAGTTGAGGTAAAGAGTGGGTATGGATTAATGGTGGAGGATGAACTTAGGGCCTTGCGACTCATTCATGAATTGGCTCGAGAACAGGTACTTGATCTAGTACCCACCTTTATGGGAGCGCATGCGGTTCCACCGGGTTATAGCGAAGATGAGTTTACAAGCTATATTGTTAAAGATATGTTGCCGCGAATTGCGGCTGAGGGACTGGCAGAGTTTTGTGATGTTTTCTGTGAACCCGGGGTTTTCAGTCTTGATTCGAGTGAACGGATTTTAACAAAAGCGAACGAGCTGAACTTTAAATTAAAGATGCATGCGGATGAATTAGATTCGGCGGGCGGAGCTGAATTAGCGGCAAAATTGGGTGTAATTAGCGCCGATCATTTGCTCCAAGCCTCGGATGACGGGATTTTAGCTTTAGCCAAACAGGGAGTGATTGCCGTGTTACTTCCGGCGACGTCGTTCAATCTTGCTAAAAATTCCTACGCCAGAGCGAGAGCGATGATTTCGGCCGGAGTCCCTGTCGCTTTAGCAACCGACTCGAATCCCGGATCCTCCCCCACGGAATCTATGCCTCTAGTTCTAACCTTGGCTTGTCTGTATCTCCGCCTTACCCCAGAAGAAGCCTTGATGGCGGCAACTATTAATGCAGCTCATGCTATTGGCAGGGCTGATCAAGTGGGGAGTTTGGAAGTAGGGAAACTAGGGGATGTGCTTATACTTGATATTCCAAACCTAAATTATTTACCGTATCACTTTGGAAGTAACCCAGTTGAGATGGTTATTAAGAGGGGAAACGTGGTTTGGGAGACTTGAGTAAAGCCGCATGTTGTACAACTCTATTGGAGCTAAGACTTGGGGAAGTAACTTGAGAAGGGGTTAGCATTTGTTGCTAACCCCTTCATAATCAAACTTAGGTAGTTCAGGATATTCTCATTGCTGGCTTAGGATGATCAATTCTTGAGGAGTTTAATGAGCGGAATTAGAAATAGTTACTACCATGCTCACTTCGCCGGCGTTTTGAGCTTCATTGAAAACCTTCTTGATTCCAGCCCATACTTGTTCGTCGTTTCCGTCAATATGGGTACTGAGAGAACCAACTTTGTATTCGACCTTTTCTTGTGATAATGTCTGAACAGCGCTATTAATAACCTGGCTAGCGTTGTTCGTTTTCTGAGGGTAAATCGAAACTTCTGCACATAACATCATAACGGCCTCCTTTATTAATGATACAGAAATTAGCTTTCCCTATTTGAGGTGAAATATTGACAAGAGATAGTTAATATACAAGATGTCGTGACGTTTTGCTCATGAAATGATATCATAAATTCAATTGGGGAGAATTTTATCTATTATTTAGAGTTCTTAATTAATTTTATAATAATAATTTAAGTGATGAAATAGGGCTAAATCTTAAAGACGGGATTGAAAATAGAAACCTAAAACAAAGGAGGCCGGGTAACATGGACTATGACAAATTTATAGAGCGCCTTGAAAAAGAGCTTGTTATCACCTTAGGGTGTACTGAACCTATCGCGATCGCCTTTGCAGGTGCTCTTGCAAAAAAGCATGTTAAGGGAGAAATTATAACGTCTGTGGAAGTTTTAGCGAGTGCTAATGTTCTTAAGAACGCAATGGCTGTCGCTATTCCAGGCGCACGTGGCTGTGGTGTTAATTTAGCGGCCGCCCTTGGCGTTCTTGCCGGAGACTTCACGCAAGGATTAGAAGTTCTATCAGGCCTGTCACAGGGAGATGTCGATCAAGCGAAGATCATGATTGAGGAGAAGAAGGTGACGGTAGGAGTAGCTAATACCTTGAAAAAACTCTATATCGAAGTGGTCGTCAGAACCCCTCAATCCTATGCAAGAGTTGTTGTCGCTGATGAACATACCAAAGTAGTCTTGATTGAAGTGGATGGCAAACTTCTATTGAATACTCTATCCGAAAATGAAACCAATCAAAGTGGGAAGACAGAGGATTCGTTTATTACCCTTGATTCGATATGGGACTTCGTACAACGTGTGCGGATTAATGATCTAACGATTATTAAGAAGGCTATTGAACTCAATACAAACGTGGGTTTAGAGGGCTTAACAAACGCGTATGGTCTACAAGTAGGAAAAACGATCCAAGAAAGCATCCGTAAAGGAGTGCTTTCCGATGATTTGATAACGCATGCCATGGCCTTGACAGCTGGTGCCTCAGACGCTAGGATGGCTGGGTGTACAATGCCGGTGATGAGTAATTCCGGGAGTGGTAATCAAGGAATTTCGGCTACTTTACCGGTTGTCGCCGCAGGAGAAAGATTAGGGGTATCCAACGAAAAATTGATTCGAGCAGTAACCTTAAGTAATTTGATTGCGATCTATATTAAATTAAAGATTGGTCGACTCTCGGCCTTATGTGGTGCCACTGCCTCTGGAACTGGTGCGAGTTGTGGCATTACTTATTTGCTTGGCGGGGGGAAGGCGGAAATAAAAGCAGCTATTCAGAATATGCAGGGTAATACGACTGGAATGTTCTGTGATGGGGCAAAGACTGGGTGTGCCATGAAGTTATCGACCTGTACGAGTGCTGCTGTTCAGTCCGCAATTATGGCAATCGAGGGGAAAATTATTCAGCCCACTGATGGTATCATTGAACGAACTGCTGAACAAACCATTGATAACCTTGGGCGCCTCGCAAATCAGGGTTCCCCGGAAGTAGATCGAATTATTCTGGATATTATGGTTCATAAGAAAGTTGGTTAGTTTCCTGGGTCAAACCTTCAACGCAAAAGACTAAATTGAGTTAGGGATAAAAGTCCCATAACTGTGCCACCTGTACAGCTATGGGACTTTAATTTGGGCAGCGTGCTTAGAACTGTGATATAATAAGGTGTTCTACAGCTTTTGCTAAGGAGAAGAGAAATAATCATGAACGTCTTGACTGCAGAGAATCTGACGAAAAGTTACGGTGAAAAAGTGCTTTTTGCTAATATTTCCTTTGGGATCGACGAAGGAGAAAAGATAGGGATTATTGGAGTAAATGGAACGGGTAAGTCTACTTTGCTTAAAATATTGGCAGGTGTTGAATGGCCAGATCAAGGCAAAGTTACGACAGGGAATACCCTTCGTTTAGAATATCTCCCTCAGAATCCGGTCTTTGAAGATTCGGCCACGGTTTTGCAGCAAGTTTTTAGGGGGAATTCCCCGGTTATGAACGTGTTGCGCGAGTATGAAATGGCCTTAGAAATGTTGAATAATAACCCGGACCAGCCAAGCCTTCAACAAGCACTGATTGCAGTGGGTCAACAGATGGATGAATTGGATGCATGGCAATTGGAGAACGAGGCTAAGACCATTCTCAGTAAACTGGGAATCTCGAAATTTGACACCTTGATTGGGACTCTTTCAGGGGGGCAGAGAAAACGAGTGGCATTGGCGAGTGCCCTGATCAATCCTACGGATATCTTGATTCTTGATGAGCCCACCAACCACATTGATAATGATACGGTGGATTGGTTGGAACAATATTTGAATAAACGTAAGGGTGCGTTGTTAATGATTACGCACGATCGGTATTTTCTGGATCGCGTTGTGGGTCGGGTCTTAGAGTTAGATCAGGGTAAACTTTATCCTTACCCCGGTAATTATAGCCGTTTCTTAGAATTAAAAGCGGAGCGGGAGGAGCAGGTAGAGGCCACTGAGAGGAAACGCCTTAATCTCTTTCGCAATGAACTAGCCTGGATGCGGAGGGGGGCCAAGGCCCGTACAACGAAGCAAAAGGCGAGGATCGAGCGGTTTGAAAAGATACAGGCAGATAAGCCGACAGAGTATACGGATCGGATCGAAATGATGGCTGGGGCGTCCCGGTTAGGTAAGAAAATTCTCGAATGTAAAGAGGTTCAAAAAGGGTTTCCGGACCGCGGGACTGTGATCAAGGATTTTGATTATATTCTTTTGAGAAATGATCGAATCGGGATTATTGGACCGAATGGAAGTGGTAAATCGACTTTATTAAACTTGATTGCTGGTCGCTTAGAGCCGGATAAGGGGAGCATCGAATTAGGTTCTACGGTTAATATGGGCTATTTTACGCAAGAAAACACATCGTTAAATCCAGATATTCGTGTGATTGATGAGATCAAAGCGATCGCTGAAGTGATTCCCACGGCAGATGGTGGCTTCTTGACGGCTTCTCAAATGTTGGAGCGTTTCTTATTTCCCCCTGCAGTACAATGGACACAGATTGGCAAACTTTCCGGTGGGGAAAAACGAAGGCTTTATCTCTTGCGGATCTTAATGGAGGCTCCCAATGTCCTCTTACTGGATGAGCCGACCAATGATTTGGACATTCAAACTCTGACGATTCTAGAAGCGTATTTGGATGATTTCCCAGGGGCTGTGATCGCTGTTTCCCATGACCGATATTTTCTGGACCGGGTTACGGATAAGATTTTTGCGTTTGAAGGAGAGGGACGCATTGGCTCGTATGTGGGAAATTATTCAGATTATCGAGAGCAGGTGTATGCTGCAGAGCAAGAGGCTTTACAGGCTGTGCAGCAGGCGGCCTTCTCAGCGGCTTTGGCAAAAAAACTTCCGAATCAAGGGGTTGGATCAGAAACACTAGACTCTGAGAGAAAAAAAGAACGTCCGCTCAAGATGACGTTTAAAGAGCAACAAGATTTTGCCCAAATTGACGATCAAATTGCCCAAGTGGAAGATGAACTTCAGAAAAACAGTCAAATGATGAATGAGATGGGCAGTGATTTTGGAAAACTAACTGAGTTAGTCACCGTTCAACAAACGCTAGAACAAAAATTGGATGTTTTAATGGAGCGTTGGACGTATTTAAATGAGCTGGCGGAAAAAATAGCTCAAAATAAGGGCTAAATTCGAGGCACGATTACGATTACGTTGGAGGATTTTAGATGAGTGATAATATTTTAGAACAGATGAAAAAACTGGTTGCGGAGAAAAAGCTGAAAAGTTCTCAACAAGGGGGGCCCACTAAGGCCACTCAGAAAATTGGGGAAAAAAGAAAAGGTATTAAACGTCGTAAAGTCGGCGGCATGTTTGATAAGTAACCTTTTTAATGCTTATCTTTACGTAGTAACTAAGTTGTTTAGAAGTCTTAGTTATTAGTATTAAGGTTTGGTTAAAACCAAAGTGACATCAAGAAAAATAAGGGGAGAAGTTAAGTCGTGAGCGTATTGAATGTAGAAAGTGTCAGCCATGGATTTGGTGGTCGTAAGATTTTTGAAGAGGTTAGCTTCCGTTTGTTAAAAGGGGAGCACGTTGGCTTGGTGGGAGCAAATGGGGAAGGAAAGTCGACCTTCTTAGATATCATTACGGGAAAGCTGATGCCTGACAAAGGGAAAGTAGAGTGGTCCAATCGTGTCACGGTTGGATATTTAGACCAGCATACGGTATTAACTAAAGGAAAAACAATTCGTGATGTTCTCAAAGAAGCGTTTCAAGGGATGTTTGATCTGGAAGCAGAAACCCTAGAGATTTATGATCGAATGGGAAGTGTCTCAGAAGCAGAAATGAACAAACTTTTGGAAGATGTCGGAGAGATTCAGACGATTTTAGAACACAATAGTTTCTATATGATTGATACAAAAATTGAAGAAATCGCTAATGGGTTAGGGCTTGGAGAAATAGGTCTGGAAAAGGATGTCGCGGATTTAAGTGGAGGTCAACGGACGAAGGTTTTGCTTACGAAATTATTGCTCCAAAATCCTAGCATTTTAATTTTAGACGAGCCGACTAACTTTTTGGATGTTGAGCATATTGAATGGCTCAAGCGTTATCTTATTCAATACGAAAATGCTTTTATCCTCGTTTCTCACGATGTTCCTTTTTTGAATGAAGTCATCAATGTTATTTATCACGTGGATAATGCCGAATTGACCCGTTATACCGGGAATTACGAGCAATTTATGGCGCTCTTTGAAACTCGAAAGGTTCAGGAGCTTAAAGCCTATGATAAACAACAAAAAGAAGTGGACAGACTTGAAGATTTTATTGCTCGCAATAAAGCACGAATTTCGACAACGGGTCGAGCTAAGAGTCGTCAAAAGCAGTTGGAGAAAATGGAGCTTATTGAAAAGCCGAGGGAGAAGATCCAACCGAAGTTTAGATTTAGGGAAGCAAGATCTCCTGGTAAACTGATTTTTGAAGCCAAGCATATTGTCTTGGGCTATGATGAACCTTTGACAAGACCCTTAGATTTAATGCTCGAGCGAGGGCAAAAGGTGGCAATCCGTGGAGTCAACGGGTTAGGTAAATCGACTTTGCTTAAAACTTTGCTGGGGTATATTCCGGCGGTTTCTGGTGAAGTAGAACTCGGCGATTATCTTTACCCTGGGTATTTCGAACAAGAATCGAGTCGTAGGAATGAGAAGACGGCCTTGGACGAAGTGTGGGGAGAGTATCCTGGAATGACCAATTCTGAAGTGCGGGGCGCCTTAGCAAGGTGTGGTTTGACGAGTGAGCACATTTCAACCAAGATGATGGTGTTGAGCGGTGGGGAAAATGCTAAAGTTCGGCTTTGTAAGTTGATGCTGAAGGATGTTAATTGGCTGGTTCTCGACGAGCCGACCAATCATTTGGATGTGGATGCTAAGGCAGAATTGAAGAGAGCGATCAAGGAGTATAAAGGGACTGTGCTTGTCGTTTCCCACGAACCGGAGTTTTATGAAGATTGGGTGACAGATGTCTGGAATCTTGAAGAGTGGACGACCAAAATTGTCTAATTAAACATTCCGACAATGATTACTTCTCGGTCAGCGAGTTGTAATAAAAAAAGGCATAGGATGGTCGCCTCCTAATCGCCTTTACGGTATTTTTTTAGAATAAATTCTTTGAATTCTTCGAGGGATTTTCTCGCTTCTTCTGGTAGATCTTCTATCGGATCATCTGAACGGTGGGCGGCTGGAGTATTGTAACCTTGTTGGTTTTCGAGTAAATGAGGTCCAGGATCGGTGATTCTTCCGAGTAGATAGTCAACAGAACAATTCAGGCTGTCTGCCAAAACTTTTAATGCAGATGGGTCGGGATATTTTCCGCCTGTTTCAAACTGTGATACATCGGTTGGAGATACGTTAAGATTTTCGGCTAATTGTGTTAGTGAGATACCATTTAGTTCACGTATCATCTTTAGCCTGCCTGGAAAATTACATTCTTCAGTTACAGAATCTTCTGTGCGTCCTAATAAAAAATCAGTAGAAACTTTATAATAATCCGCAATTCTTTGTAGAGTATCATAATCCGGTTTGCGTCTATTTACTTCATACTGTGCATACGTACTTCGGGACATACAAAAAATTTTTGCAAGTTCCTCTTGTGTGAGTTCGCGCTTATTTCTTAAATATAATAGTCTTTTCCCTAACATTACGGACATGCCTCCTTTTCTATATAGTATAGTCGCAATAAGCGACAATTAAAATAAATGTCGCGAATCTCAACAAAAGTATTGACAGTCGCGAAGTGCGACTATATTATTAAGTTGAATCTGAGTTGCATTACGCGACATGATAAAGGGGGGGAATTGTGGCTGAATTTGGCAAAACGAGGCTGTGGCTAATAAAATACCGCGGGGATTTAACGCAGCAACAAGTGGCAAATAAAGCAGGAATAAGCAGATCATATTATGCAGAATTAGAGTCAGGCAACAAAAACCCTGGGGTTGAAACGGCTAAAAAACTCGGTGGCGTTTTAATGTTCGATTGGACAAATTTCTTTAACGTTCGTTCATAAAGAATTCTCCCACCTCTTGAGTGGCAAGATGAATTTGTGATCTCCCTCTTGGCGTTGCTAGTGCTTGTCTGTAATATAGTTCTTATCAGGGGTAATTGTTGAAAGGCTGATTATATCGGGATTTAGATTGCAATAATCATTCAAAGTTCTCATAGTTTGAAAACGAAAAACTTCATCCAATATGGAGGCCTAGATTGAACTAGAGTTCAATGATGAAGAATGTAAAGTAAATAAACAGTGGGGGAGGGCTGTTAGGCTTTGCCTTTTTGTTTATTTTCTGACGTTTCTCTAAACCATGAAACATAGCAAAAGTCCCCGGTTTTACCGGGGACTCACTTTTTGGGTGCACTAATCCCCAAATAATAATTAACGGAGGGATTATGTCTGAAATCGAGGAATTGATAAAGCGAATCGAAGAGCTACGTCTAAACATGATTAAGGCAAAAGAGGGAAGATCTTATACGGATCCGGAAGTCGTAGCTGCTAGTCAAGCGTTGGATGAGGTTTTAGACAAGTATCAAGAGATGCTAATGAAAAAGTCGAAGAAGGATTAGGCACAGTGTTACAATATCCAATAATGTTGTAAATTTCTGAGGATAAATCTGACCATGAATCCACTAAACGAAAGGGCTTGCTGATAATGTCAGTAAGCCTTTTTGAGGAAACGGAAATGGCAAAGGGAATAACGGAAACCCAGGTCAAGGAAATGGACATGGCACTGGTAGTAGATTTGGAACAGTACTTTAAGGAACTGTGCTTTGTGGTATACTTGAAAGGGTTAAGGCGCTAAGAAGCGTTTGTTAATGATATATTTCATACTATAAACTACAATATACGATTAAAATGGTATGGAGGCAAAAATGCATAAATTAGGAATTATGGGGGGAACGTTTGATCCGATTCATTATGGGCATTTGGTTGCTGCAGAAATGGCACGCGCAGAGTTTAATTTAAACAAAGTGCTATTCATACCGACAGGGATACCGCCGCATAAAGATCGCAGGGATATTTCTGCCGGAGAATTGCGTCTTGAGATGGTTGAATCAGCTATTCAAGATAATCCAGCTTTCACAAGTTCTGCGATGGAAATCGAAAGAGAAGGCCCATCTTATACGGTTGAGACGTTACGTTTGTTACGCAAAAATTGGCCAGACTATGAACTGTATTTTATTACAGGGACGGATGCTTTAAGGGAAATCTTTTCTTGGCGTGAAGCGGAAGAAATTTTGACGATGATTCAATTTATTGGTGCTGCGCGACCAGGGTTTGATGCGAGTGATTTTTTGCTTAAAGTCCAAAAGGAACATCCTGAAATTCTAGGTAGGATTCATTCTTTGGAAGTACCTGCTTTAGCGATTTCCTCTACTGATATTAGGATGAGGGTTAAGCGAGGAGAGCCCATCCGCTACCTTTTGCCGGAGGGAGTTCGTCAATTAATCCAACAGCGAGGGCTTTATGCTGAGTGAGTATAAAAATGTTTCGCATACTCTGTTTAGATTTGACCATACTAAAAACGACCTGCAAATCAATTCAAGCAAGAGGTGACATTATCATGACAACAACACTTTATGTCGGAAATCTTCCGTGGAATACTACTGCAGAAGAACTCGGCGAATTCTTTAGCGAGTATGGACAGGTTGAAAGCAGTCGGATTATTACCGATCGAGAAACTGGTCGTTCCCGAGGGTTTGGGTTTATCGAAGTGGGAGAATCGGATGCAGCACGCATAGCAGAAGAGTTAAATGGCAAGGATTTTGGTGGAAGGCCATTAACAGTGAATGAAGCGAAACCGAAACAAATGTAATCTCTTACGATTAGGAGACTCTGTGGTGGGGTCTCCTTTCACATTGTCCAATAGCTAATCATCAATACTTCCGATTCTTTAAGCAGTTGCTTCTCGCCCATCATGGCACTTGCCTGTTTGGTCAGCAAATTCAGTTTAGCCAGGTAGGCATTATGGTATAATGTGGTTAAGCTTGTCTAGTCGGTAGTTTGAGATTTTGGTTTCTACTTAATCGTGAGGGGGAAAGTTATGTTCCAGATAACAGAAGGAGAACGAGAGTATCTAAGCCGGATAGCTTCGGAAATTAAATACCCCAAAGGACAGATTATTTTTTCGACCTGCCAAAAAACCAATGAGGTGTATTTTATTAAAAGTGGTTTGGTTAAGATTTACCGCACCACATCAGACGGCCGTCAGGTGTCTGTTGCCCTGCGTTATCCGGGTGACTTCATTGGTCTAGCAGAAGTACTTAGCGATGTTAATGAGAGAGAGTATAGCGCCGAGACAATGGATAATGTATCTATTTTGATTATCTGGAAGGATAGCTTTAGAAAGATGCTTGCTGAGGTGCCTGAGTTTTCCGAGAAGATAGTCAGGCTAATGAGTGATCGGTTAAGGGAAGCCCAGAATACAATCTATGATTTTATTATGAACCCTATTCAAGGGAGGCTTGCTATTCTTCTCTTAAATATGGCGGAACGTGCAGGGAGTGAAGGCGAAGATGGTATTATTCGTGTGCGATTGCGGGTTACCCAGGAGGAACTTGCCTGTGTTATCGGTTCGGCACGTCAAACGATTTCGTCTCTTCTCACCATGCTAAAAGAGGACGGGAGCATTCAATATGAAGGTAGAGAGATAGTTGGCGTAAACCCAAATAAATTAAAAACATGGATTCAAAAATAATAAAATAACGCATAATGTAAATTGTAATCCAACCGACAAAACTAAGGTCGCCTGATGGACTTTAGTTTTGTCGGTTGGATTAATTTATTTTTGTCGCTAATATGACACAAAAGTGTCTTTAGAGTGATTTTAACTAAGTGTAGTTATTGTTAAAATCTTCACATATAGAAATACTAATGACGGAGGGGTGTGCGAAAAAGTCTAAAAAAACCAGGTCGCCTTGGAGGACACATACGAAGAAATGGGGGGGTATACATGTTAGAGTCTGCCTTACAGACAGAAACACAGAGCACGGAAGTTAAGGCAAAATCAACGGAAACTGGCAAAAGTAAGAATGCATTACTTGGATTCATTATTTCATGGGTAGTTTTTGCAGCAATCTTAACAATGGTTCCAATTTCACAGAGCCTTACTGGGGGTGGTCGAGCAGCCTTGGCTGTGATGGGTTGGGCCACAATTATTTGGTTAACTAATGGATTACCTTTAGCAGTATCAGGTCTGATGATCCCGGTTTTGTTATCCTTGACTGGCGCAGCTAAAAAGCTCCCCGAAGCCTTTAGTGGCTTTACCAATGATGTTACCTTCCTTATTCTTGGCTGTTTTATTTTGGCTGCAGTTATGCAGAGTACTGGCCTAGACAAGCGGATCGCCCTAAGTATTGTTTCTAGAGTTAAGCCTAGGGTAGGTAGTGTTTTAAAAGGTATTATTGGAGCTCACTTGGTTACAGCAGTACTCGTTCCTGCCACTAATGCACGAGGAGCACTTTTTTTGCCAATTATTCAGGGTTTAAACAGTTTATTTGAAAAAGAGGGCGAAGGTGCCAGGGCAAGAAAGGTATTTACCATGGTAGGAATCGGCTTCGCCTCACTGGCTTCGGGGACTATTCTAATGCATAGCCATATGTCGAATGTGATCGTGGCTCAAACTATTAATCAGGCGATGAAAAAAGACGTGATCACCTGGGGTTCTTGGGCCTGGATGAATTGGCCTTTGCTAGGTATTTTGGTCATTATGTATTACTGGGTTAATTGGATCATGAAGTCTAAAAATATTGAAGTCCCTGGCGGTATTACAGAAATCAAACGCCAAAAAGATGCGATGGGTAAAATGACGGTCACTGAATGGATTGTATTAGTCACCTTTGGGATTGCCATATTTTTGTGGGCAACCGAACAAATTCACGGCTATAATATGTCTTTGGTTGCTCTGGTAGCCGTGATGGTGCTCTTTATTCCTGGGTTTACTAATCTTTCCTGGAAAAGGGTCCAATCGAATACACTCTTTGGTACTTGGTTGTTGCTCTGCGGTTCCTTGTCCCTGGTATCTGCCTTTTCTAAGACTGGAGTGGACAAGTGGATTGCTTCTCATCTGGTTGGGTTAGCACCAGCTTGGGGTTGGATAGGTGTTAGTATCTTCATCTGTGTGATTGTGCAAATTAGCCGTCTTGGCATTGTGAGCAATGTGGCAGCGGTAACCTTACTGGCTCCCATTGTTGCAGCTATGGCTCCCATGCTTGGGCTAAATACCGTAGCCTTCACTATGATGGTGTTAAATGTGGACAGTTACGCGTTTGTTTTGCCAATTTCTGTAACCGCTTGTTTGATCGCTTATGGAACCGAGGAGTTTACCTTTGGCGAATTTGTTAAAGTAGGTGCTCCAATCACCTTAATGGTGATTCTCTATATGGTTTTCATTATGGTACCTTGGTATGCAGTAACAGGGTATCCCATCTGGGTAGCTATTCATTAACCTAAAGGGAGGAAAAATTTATGTCAAGAGCAAGTTTGCCCCAATCCTTTGATAAAATTGAAGAGATCCGCATCGATACCGATATTTTGATTATCGGAGCAGGAAATGCCGGTTGTTTCGCGGCCATTGAAGCCAAGCGTCTCAACCCTGATTTGAAAGTTACTTTAATGGAGAAAGCACATATTGACCGCAGCGGATGCCTAGCAGGTGGTATGGATGCGATTAACACCTATATTAAAAAGGATCGTACTATCGAGGATTTTGTCCGTTGGAGCCGTTCTCAGGCCGGTGGTCTGCTCCGGGAAGATTTGACCATTTCGATGGCTGAGGTTTTAAACAAGCCTATCGAAGAATGGGAAGAGTGGGGTATGCCTATTAAATATGAAGAAGACGGCGAGGAATATAAAACCAGGGGTAAATGGGATATCACGATCAGTGGTTCCGAGATGAAGGTCATTTTGGCGGAAAAAACTCGTGAAACTGGCTGCGAAATTATAAACCGTGTAGTAGCGACTAATTACCTGATGGAGGGGAATAAAGTCATTGGTGCTATTGGTTTTGGTGTGAGAGACGGTAAGGTGTATATCATTCGGGCTAAGGCCACCATTATAGCCACCGGCGGTGCAGCTGGTTTGTATAAGCCGTATCAAAACGATGGAAACGACAGTCACCACCAGCTCTGGTATGCCCCCTTTAATGTAGGGACTGGTTTTGCGATTGGTATTCGTCAGGGTGCTGAAATGACAACCTTTGAAATGCGCTGGTGTGCCACCCGAACCAAAGATTTTAATGGCCCCATCGATACTATTTCAGTAGGTTATAAAACACCGATGATTAACTGCAAGGGCGAGCAAATTCTAAAAACACGTTACGCTCACCTAGGTGGAGATGCCGCTCCCCGTTATATCCGGGCTAACGCGCCGATGGATGAGTGGCGTGAGGGTCGTGGTCCCTGCTATGTGGATACCACCCATATGACTTCCGACCAAATCCATGACATGAAATGCGATTATCTAAACGAGCGCCCCAGTTATGTCTTATTTCAAGCTAGCCGAGCACAGGATATAAGTAAGGAACCCATCGAAATTTATGGCTCTGACCCTTACATTGTAGGCGGACATACAGCTAGTGGTTATTGGGTCGATGTCAAAAGAGCTACCACCTTACCCGGATTATATGCTTGTGGGGATGTGGCGGGTGGCACACCCAATAAATTTGTGGGTGGTTGTGCCGCTGAGGGGCTCTTGTCTGCTAGGGCTGCCGTTGACTATGTAGCTAGTGTAGAGCTGGGCATCCTTAATGAAGAGCAAATTTCTAAAGAGAAGGATAGAATTTTTGCACCTGGTTTCCGCCATATTACCGTAGGTGACGGTGTTACACCTCGAGAAATGGAAGAAAGGCTGCAGCGTCTGATGGATGAATATGCCGGGGGAGTGCACCAATTTTTCAGAATGAATAAAGAAGGTCTCGAATATGCCCTGCGCAACCTCAAAATTTTGAAGGATCAAGTTAAATACCTGATCACGGCCGATCTTCATGAGTTGATGGATGCTCATGAAGTCATAGACCGATTAGACGTAGCTCAGGTACTGGTGCACCACCTGATGTACCGTGAAGAAACCAGATGGGCTGGTTGGCAAACCCGTGCCGATTTTCCGGAAAAGAACGATCAAAAATTTGATTGCTTTGTAAACTCCCGTTATAACTCCGAAACCGACGATGTAGAAATGTTTACTCGCCCTTATGAACAAATTATCTCAGGGGACCGCTTAAAAGCTTAAGAAGGAGGGTGACGAGATGCCACCAGTCGTAAATCTAGATAAATGCCAAGGGTGCGGAAAATGTGAAGAAATATGTCCAGGAGATCTAATGGAATTAAATGAGGAAAAGAAAGCGTTTTGCCGGGCTAAAAGAGATTGCTGGGATTGCATGGCTTGTGTAAAGGCCTGCAAGTTCGGGGCTCTTGAAACTAGGATTCCGTATCAATTGGGGTATTATCCAGCTAGACTTATTCCCAAGGTACGAGAAAAAGAAATTGAATGGACCTGTATTGATATCAATGGTAAGGTTGAAAAGTTCCTGGTGAAGACCCACAATAAATAGAATTTGAATCATTAGATTGGGTAGGGATTCTGACGGATGGTCAGGATCCCTTTTTTATTCTGTTTGCATAGGATTGATTAATTGATATAATATTTAGAAATAATATAGAGAAGAGATAAAAGGAGAGCGGGAGATACGTGATTTTACAGATTAAAGAGTTGTCGGATTTGGCAACTCGTGTTCTTTCAGCAGAACGCCTGGAGCATACATTAAAGGTTGCAGAGTGGGCGGAGGAATTGGCCCGACATCATGGGTTGGATCCTGTTAAGGCTCGATGTGCTGGGTTGGCCCATGATTTGGCGAAAGAAATTCCTTTAAATAATCAATTAAGATTTGCGCGTCGATGGAAGTTGCTTCATTATCCTGAAGATGAACAAAGTCCATATGTTTTGCATGGTCCTGTGGCGGCCTATTGGTTAGAGCATTACTATGGATTAAAAGATGTTGAAGTCATAGCGGCTGTTGCGAATCATACCTTGGGGAGACCGGGGATGTGTCGCTTAGAGATGCTAATCTATAGTGCAGATCTAACGGAATCCAGCCGTGATTTTCCAAAAGTGGACATTTTGCGCCAATCCTTGTATGATGATTTAGAAAAGGGTACGTTAGCCTGTGTTGAACACACTTTGATATATTTAAGGGAAAGCAAACGCCCTATTCATCCCTTAACTCAATTAACCTATGATGATTTACAAAGGAGGCAATCTATTGGAACTGGATCTTAAAAAGCTTGGAGAAGTGGTTAGTATTGTTGAAGATAAAAAGGGGGGAGATATTTCCCTTTTGGATCTCCGAAAAATTTCAATGGTTTCTGATTATTGCTTGATTGTTACGGGGAATACCACCACGCAGGTCAAAGCAATCACAAATCATCTAGAAGAAAAGTTACCTGAAATCGGTATTCCGGTTATTCATCTTGAAGGTTTACCGGCTGCCAAATGGGTTTTGATGGATTGTGGCGGTGATTTGGTGATTCATGTGATGACCCCTGACCAACGTGAATTTTATAAGCTTGAGCATCTCTGGAAAGATGCGGAAGCCATCGTTTCAGAAACACGTCATTGCTAGGATAGGGAGTAATACTGGAGAACCCTTGTAAAGAGAGGCGGCGGGAGGTGCGAGTCGCTATAGGGAACTTCAGGAACTCGCCCTGGAGCTGTGTTCAGGTCACAATGAACATCGGTGCGAACCGTTAAAATCGTGTAAGCACTTATAAATTGGGTGGTATCACGGGAGCTAGCCTCTCGTCCCTTTGGGACGGGAGATTTTTATATTTATTTTATTAGTTCGATTTTATTAGTTCGATCTGGATACTTATTTCTAAGGAGGAAGTTTTATGCAAGAGAAGTATTCGTTTTCTGAAATTGAATCAAAATGGCAGAAACAATGGTTGGAGGACAAAGCCTATCAGACAGAGGAAAACTCCTCAAAGCCTAAGTACTATGCCTTGGCTATGTTTCCTTATCCTTCAGGAGATTTGCACATGGGACATGTGCGAAATTATTCAATCTCTGACGTGATTGCTCGTTACAAACGGATGAACGGATACAATGTCCTTCACCCGATTGGGTGGGATTCTTTTGGCTTGCCAGCAGAAAATGCAGCGATAAAGCATCAAACTCCTCCGGCGGATTGGACTTGGAAAAACATTGCTAATATGAGGCGTCAGCTTCAAGGGATGGGGATTTCCTATGATTGGGACCGGGAAATTGCGACTTGTCACCCAGGGTATTATAAATGGACTCAGTGGATGTTTTTAGAGTTTTATAAACATGGGTTGGTGTACAAGAAGAAGGCGGCCGTAAATTGGTGTCCGTCCTGTGCCACGGTGCTTGCGAATGAACAAGTGGTGGATGGGGGATGCGAACGCTGTGATACCCTTGTTACCAAGAAAAATTTGGAGCAATGGTTTTTTAAGATCACGGATTATGCGGATGTTTTACTTCAGGATTTGGACAAGTTACCGGGTTGGCCTGAAAAGGTAAAGACCATGCAACGCAATTGGATTGGGCGTTCTGAGGGAGTGGAAGTCCAATTTCCTTTGGAGGCACGACCGGAGAAAATCCCGGTGTATACTACCCGGGTCGATACCCTTTATGGGGTGAGCTATGTGGTCCTAGCCCCAGAGCATCCCCTTGTCTTGGACCTGGTAGGTGGGACAGACTATGAAGCGGATGTACTGGCTTTTATCGAAAAAATGAATGGTCTTAATGAAATAGCACGAACGTCTACCGATGCTGAAAAGGAAGGGCTGTTTATTGGCGCGTATTGTCTTAATCCGTTAAGCGGGAAGAAAGTGCCGATTTGGATTGCCAACTATGTTCTGCTCGAATACGGTACGGGGGCTGTTATGGGTGTGCCCGCCCATGATGAACGAGATTTCGTGTTTGCTACGAAGTATGGGCTAGAAATTAAAACGGTCATTGTGCCGACTGAAAGTCCATCTGATGCAAAGAATCAGCCACTTGAAGCTGCTTACACCGGGGATGGAATTATGGTTAATTCCGATTCGTTCGATGGTCTCAGCAGTGATGAGGGTTGGGAACGAATTGCCGATGAAACCGAGCGCTTGGGGTTAGGTCAACGGAAGGTTAATTTCCGCTTGCGTGACTGGCTCATTTCTCGTCAACGTTATTGGGGTGCACCGATTCCGATGGTTTATTGTGAGGCTTGTGGAACAGTACCCGTTCCGGAAGAACAGTTACCAGTCATGCTTCCGCCGATTACTGTTTTTAAAGCTGGGGAAAATCCGTTGGCCACGGCTAAGTCGTTTATTGAAACAACCTGTCCACAGTGTGGAGGAGTTGCTCGGCGTGAAACAGATACAATGGATACGTTTGCTTGTTCTTCTTGGTACTTTTTGCGCTATACTGACCCTCGCAATACGGAGGCAGCTTTTGCCAAACCGGCGGTGGATCAGTGGATGAATGTCGATCAGTATGTCGGGGGCGTCGAACATGCAATTCTTCACCTTTTATACGCACGCTTCTTTACCAAAGCCTTGAAGGACTTTGGATACTTAAAGGCGGATGAACCCTTCCAGAACTTGCTCACGCAGGGGATGGTTTGTATGGATGGATCCAAAATGTCAAAGTCCAAAGGAAATATCGTAAGTCCTGAAGCGATCATTGGTAAGTATGGGGCGGATACGGCTCGTTTATTTATTCTGTTTGCCGCGCCTCCTGAGAGAGATTTAGAGTGGAGCGATCAAGGGGTTGAAGGGTGTTATCGTTTCTTTAACCGCATATGGCGCTTAGTGGCTCAGTATGAGCCTCTGATTAAGAAAAGTCTGGCTTCGGGTTCCTCTAAGCAAGCGGGTGAAGAATGGGGAGATCTGGACGAAGCTGGCAAAAAGATGCGCCGTCACACCCACTTAGCTACCCAAAGGGTGACCACTGATTTGGGAACGCGCTTCAATTTCAATACGGCGATTAGTACTATTATGGAATGGGTTAATGCTTTGTACCTTTACAAAGAACAACCCACGGCAGATGCTGAGGTCGGACGTGAGGCTGTGGAGAGAATTTTAATACTTCTAGCTCCTTTTGCACCGCATATAACTGAAGAGCTTTGGCGGGAAATTGGGCATTCGGAGAGTATTCATAAACAATCCTGGCCAGAGGTCGATGAGACCGCACTGGTTCAAAATGAAGTGACTGTTATTCTTCAGGTGAACGGTAAAGTCCGTGACAGAGTTCAAGTGCCGACTGAAATCCCAACGGCAGAATTGGAGAAGATCGTTCTTGCTTTGCCTGTTGCAAGCGAATGGACTCGCGGAAAATCGATCGTTAAGGTTATTACAGTTCCGGGTAAGCTGGTTAACATTGTGGTTAAGTAATAGGGATTTATATTAGTTACTTTAGACCGAGGGATAGGGTTCTTTTGAATTCTATCCCTTAACTGTTTTTCCAGGGTTAGCTCTCTTTGATGATTCATAGAAGATAAAATTAATTTCTTTGTAAAAAAGAGGAATTCTAGATTAATTATAGAAATTAGTGATGAGGAGAATCAATGTTATTCTGGAAGCTGAGGAGGAAACTATATGAGATCAAAGAAGAGAGTAACCTGGGTTGTGACGTTACTAAGTTTTTTACTTGTTTTAACGGGGTGTAGTGAAAATCAGCAGGTCATTTTTGATGGTGCCCTGAAAATGCAAAATGTGACGTCTTTGCAACAGCAGACAACGATGACCTTTAAATTAAGCGGCTCAGGATTTGAGCCTGCTGTCCAGCAACAAGTGGATATGGCCACTGCGTTTATGAATAATGCAAAACTTGATCTAAAGGTCAAAACAAGTGGTAATGAGGAGAGAACTATTAATAAATCTCAAGTCGATATCAACTTGGCGATGCAGGGGATGAATATCGCAATTCCTATTTGGGTGGATTCGGATTTAGCTGCAAGCACTCCAAAAGTAACAGAGATTGTTAAACTTCCTCAAATAGCCACAGCATCTTTGCCACCGCAGTTTGCAAGTAAGGAGTATATGGTTTTAAATCCCTATACTATGGCTGCTTCTGGACAAAGTAATCTTGATATGTCTAAGCTTGCTGCCTTAGGCAAGAGTATGCAACTAAAACAAGTTGAATTTCTCACCAGTTTTTCAAAACGCTTTAATCCGGATATAAAGGTAGTCTCTAAGGGAAGTCAGAATTTACTTACCAGCGAAGGCACTAAGTTAGCACAGCTTTATGAAGTTAAACTTAATGATTCGCAATTAAAGGATTTTATCCGCTATACGGTCAATAACTTTGCCAATGACAAAGAGGCAATGTTGTTTGTCAAGGAGTTCATGGATTCCATACTCGAAGTTAGCCAAGTTCCTGAACAAGTAAAAACCCTCAGTGAGTTTGATCAAGCGTTTGAGGAGTTTAATGTCAACAAGCAAGCGTCTCTCGATAAATTTAATGGTGTTATGGATCAATTAAAAGGGGTTACCATTTTAGGCGATCAAGGCATAGAGGTACAATATGCTATTGTTAATGGGTATGTTGTGAAAAAGAGTGGGACTATCGATCTGAAAGTAGACTTAGCTCAAATTGAGCAATTGATAAATACCCTCAATGGACAACAAGGTACGTCGTCAGATGCAAAGGGTAATTTGAATCTGATGGTCAACTTTAGTACGGTTACTTCTGATATCAATGCCCCAGTAGAGATTCAGATTCCAGAAGTAAACCAAAACAACTCTTTTGATTACATGGATTTAATAAAAACCTTTACTCCAAATCGCTCAGCACGTGTGGCAGGGCAGGATGGTTACAAAACAGCTAGAGCGATTGGCGAAGAGTACAGTAACGGCGGTCAATGTACTAGTATTATCTTAGCATCGGGCGTTAGCTTCCCGGATGCATTATCGTCCAGTATCCTGTCTAGAAAGTTTAATGCTCCTATTTTACTGGTAGGAACTACCGTAGAAGAATCATCAGAAGCTTTCGACTTTATTGCTTCACATTCAAATCCAGATACAAAATTCTATATTATTGGAGGAACAGGGGTAATCGGTACATCCTTCGAAACAGAACTCCGCAAGGTCGGACATGAAAATATTGAGCGTTTGAGCGGGTTCGACCGTTATGATACAGGTATGGCAGTGGTGGAGAAAGCGAACGTAGAGCCAGGGACACCTGTATTCGTAATTTCGGGCGAGAGCTTTCCAGACGTTCTAAGTGCTTCTAGCTTCGCAGGGTCAAAACAGTACCCAACCCTTCTGGCTGGACAGAATTATCTTGCAGACAAAACAAAAGCTTATATTAAAAATAATAAACCTTCGACCGTATATATTGTTGGTGGAGTTTCTGCTGTTTCGCAGTCTGTTGAAGATCAAATTAAAGAGCTAGCGCCTACTGCTATCGTCAATCGTCTTGCGGGAAATGATCGTTTTGATACAGCGGGTGTAATACTTAACCAGTTTTCAACTAGCCCTCAGAAGGTTTATTTAGCCAATGGGTTTAACTATCAAGATGCGATTACGGGAAGTGCATTGGCGGCTAAGACAGGCGACCCGGTTCTTCTGATTGACCATACTCTTGGGACACTTCCCCCTGCAACTGAGGCTTACCTCAAAAAACTCCGGGCTGCAGGAAGTCGTCCTATGGTTAGGGCGTTAGGTGGAGTGGTTGTTGTTCCTGATCTTCTTATTAAACAAGCTGAAAATATTTTGGATGGAAAGTAGAGCGACAAGTAATCAAGGACATTTAACTTTTAAGGATTAGTTCCTAAAATATAATAGCTAACTTATGGATCAGGGCGGTTTTTGACTTGAAATGCAAGTCAAAGAACCGTCCCTTTCTTGTGTTCCCTTTTGTTCGACAGGATTAACTTCTTCTCGCAGCAGGAAAAAGAAGGAATAAAGCGAAATCAAAATAAATGACGCTACTAAGGAACGGGGGAACTGGGAATGGAGAGTAAGCTTCGCTATGCCTGGTGGGTTGTGCTCTTTGGGCTTGTTATTTTGGCGATATGGAAGTTTTTTTTGCCGAATAATTCAAGTGCGGTTCTCCAAAAATCGGTTTCAAATCGAGAGATTGTGGTTTATGTTGCAGGAGCTGTGGAAAAACCCGGGCTTGTTCATCTGGCACCAGATGCTCGTTTGGATGATGCGCTTAAACAGGTTCGGCCCTTGTCAGAGGCTAATTTAGAAAGCATGAATCCTGCTGAAAAACTAAAGGATGGACAAAAGGTGTCTGTGCCGTATAAAAGCTTGCCCGCATCACAGGGGTCTGCTGTAAGCGGGAATGCAACGAATACAATCCCTGTGGCGAATCAAGCTACGGCTGCTAGCTCAGCATCGACAAATGGAAAAATTAATATCAATACTGCTGGAGCAACTGAACTGGATAAGTTAGCCGGAGTCGGCCCTGCGTTGGCGGAACGGATTATTCAATATCGTACGGAGCACGGACCTTTTGCTCGGGCTGAGGATTTGGAAAACGTTTCTGGAATTGGGGTCAAGACTTATGAAAAAATGGCTTCGCAAGTGACGGTTGGGCCATGAAAGATCCTTGGATTGGTCGAACAGTTGCCCTCTTATTGGGAGGAATTTGCGGTTCTTATCTTCCAGGACAGAGTCGGGTTTTGGTTTTTGGAATTCTTGTGCTCTTTGGGGTACGCCTTATATTATGGCGGCCCCGTGAATTTTTTGGTCGAGTATTTCGTCCGGAAATACTTTTGTGCGGAGCAAGTCTCTTGCTTGGCTTTGGGTATGGTGCTCTAGCCGAGCGTACACTTCCTGAACCTCTCATTTTAGACCGCGTTGAGATCGTTGGGATGATTAAAGACTGGACTATCAATGAGGATATGGCTGTTGGCATACTAAGGGTTGAGGAAGGAGAATTAATTGGACAGACCTATCGGTTGACGGTTTATCCTAATAAAACAGGGGATATACCGGGAGAATGGGAGCGGATTCGGCCTGGGGATCACGTGAATTTCCGGGCAAATATAGAACGGCCTAAGCCGCTGGGAACACCGGGGGGGTTTGACCGTCGTCTTTACTATGGAGTTCGGGGGTTAAGTGGAACTTTAAGCGCTCAAGGGGATGTTGTGGTTCTTGCTATCGGGGAGCCGAGTTTAAGTTGGACGATTCGCCAGCAAGTTCGAAATCGTCTTCAGGCTTTCGATTCAGAGGAAGTGGGGGTATTAGAGGGAATTCTTTTCGGTGATTCAAGTCGGATTCCTGATGAGGTTCAAGAACGTTACAAAGTGACGGGTGTACTCCACGTTTTTGCCGCTTCAGGTTCCAATGTTGCGTTTGTGCTAGGGCTGTCTTGGCTACTGTTAGGCTTTGTGCCAAAGGGAATTCGGATTAGTGGAACAATCTTGGTACTTTTGCTTTATGCTACACTCTGTGGAGGGAACGCTCCGATTGTAAGAGCAACGATTATGGGAATCGCATTTTTGCTGGGGCGTTTAGGGCGGGGGAAAGTAGCAACGCTGCGTTGGTTGCTATTTGCCGGGGTAGGTCTTTTTATTCATAACCCCTTAATTATTCAGGATGTTGGTTTTCAGCTTTCGTTTTTGGCAACCTGGGGCATTGTGGTATTAACTCCTCGAATTCTTAAACTAGAATTTCTTGTAAAAGTCCCTAAATTTATTCGTTTTGCGATTGCAGGAACTCTTGCTGCCCAAGTGGCTACCTTGCCAGTTTTAATGACTGCATTTCATCGTTTATCCTTGATAGGACTTCTTACGAATATTTTTATTCTCTTCGCCATAGGTAGTGTTCTGGAAGTTGGACTTATCGGGGTGCTGCTCTCGTTCACGGGGGAGTTGTCTGCTCCGTTCTTTCAGGTGAGTTTATGGCTTTTAGACGGTGTGAATAGATTTTTAAAGGTGTTGGCAGACTTACCCTATGCGGATGTTTGGGTTCTAAACCCCGGATTTCTCTTTGGACTTTTCTGGTACGGTGGAATTGGAACCTTTTTGTGGGGAAAACAGAAAACTCTCTTTTGGCTGAAGGGAAAGTCACTTTTTCTCAAAAGAGGGTTTAAAACGATAGTTTCTAAGATTTTTGTACGATTTCCTCTGGAAATTCCTCAAGCGGTGCAGCAGAGGTTTGTGCTACAGACCATTCCTCCCTTGAGTAGAGACAGGGTATTCGTCCAAATTGTTGCATTGCTGCTAATGGTTCTTTTCCTCTGGAGTCCTTGGAATTTTCAAAATGATTTAGAAATCGTGATGATCGATGTGGGACAAGGGGATGCTATTTTAATTCGGACACCCAGGAAACAGGCTATCTTGATTGATGCTGGTCCTCGCAATGATCGATTTGATGCAGGGGAACGAATCGTCCTTCCATATTTATTGCTTAATAGAATTCGGCATTTGAATGCTTTGTTAATTACTCATGAACATCAGGATCATATTGGCGGAGTACGGACGGTGCTGGCTAATGTTCCGACTGATTGGGTAGGGGTTCCTGATGTAGGAGAACGATTAGATAATGAGGAATGGAAAGAGGGGCTTCCAGAAAAGTCTGCTAATCAGGATTTGGGACTAAGAATGCTTCAAGCAGGAGACCGAATTGATCTTGATTCTGGGGCTTGGCTGGATGTCTTGGGCCCCAATCAGATACTTGAAGGGACACATTCGGATGCCAATAATAATTCTTTAGTTCTCAAGCTAAATTACTTAGGAAAAAGTGTCATGTTAACAGGGGATATGGAGCAAGAAGAGATGGTAAACCTCGTCAAGACGGGTGAAAATTTGGAGACGGATATTTTTAAGGAGCCACATCACGGGAGTCGATTTTCTCTGTATAGGCCTTGGCTGGATAGTATTCGTCCCTATGCTGTATGGATCTCGGTGGGGAAAAATTCGTTTGGACACCCCTCGCAGGAAGTATTACAGTATTGGGGGGATCGTCAGGTCCCGGTATTTCGAACGGACGAGCATGGAACCCTTCGACTTTTAATAGGAGAACGCGGAATATTGTTTATTCCCGGCCATTAAATTTGGAGCGTGTGAGCAATCTCTAAAAAGTTTCATAAATTGATCCATAAATGTATAAAAAGGAAATACTGGGTAACAATAACAAGGAACATCTCTTTTCTCCTCCTCTTTCTTTTGCTCCTCCACACCAGTGGAGGACTTTTTTTGTTGAAAGGGGGGTGCTGGCTTTTTTCGCTGGTCTCTTATAAAATGAGGGGAGGGGGGATCTGAATGCGTGAGATTGAACGAATTAAGGAAAGTGTAGCCAAGGGGAAGATTTCACCTATTTATTTGTGGTATGGGGAAGACCGTTACTTGATTCAAGAGGGATTGAAGGTTCTTAAGTCGTTCTATTTCATGAAGGATCCTTCTGGAAGCGGAATTGAGGTAGTTAATGCCAACGAAATGACTCCGGCGGAGATTGTAGAACTGGCCAATACAATGTCCTTTTTTGCTAACCGTCTGGTTATTGTAGAAGATGTGTCTTATTTTAAAGATGGACAAACGAACGATTTGGAGCCGTTCTTCGATTATTTTGCCAGTCCAAACCTTTCGACGTGTCTCTTATTTATTGCCGAGAGTGTGCATAGAGGGAGAAAGTTCTATAAGGGGTTAGAGCGAGTCGGAGAAATTTTGGAATTTTGCGCTCCCAAACGAATGCCGGATTGGCTTGCTTGGCTTCAGTCAGAATTAAAGCTTCGGGGAAAATCGATGGATACTAAAGTCTCTTCCTTTTTTCTAGAATGGGCAGGACATCATACGGGTGTTTTAAATCAAGAATTGGATAAGCTTGTGGTTTATACTGGGGAGCGCAAAACGATTACAGTGGAAGATATTAAAGAGATTACAACACGTACGCTTGAAGCTTCTGTCTTTGATCTCTTGGATGCTGTGGCAGTTCGATCTTCTGCCAAGGCTTTAGAGGCTCTTGAAGAGGTGTTGCGAAAAGAGCATCCTTTGAAGGTTTTAACGTTAATGGTTCGACAAGTTCGGCTTTTGTTAGGGTGTATGGCCCTGCGGGAACATGGCGGGAACGTGGCTGAGGCTCCTTCTGCGTTAGGGATTTCGCCGTTTGAAGCACAAAAGCTTTGGCAGCAATCTGCCAGGTTATCTCCAACAAAATTAGTTCAGGCGTTAAAGGAGTGCCAAAATACGGATTTGGCGATGAAATCAGGCGGGGGAGAGCCGGGGCAATTGCTAGAAATGATGATTGTTAAGTTTTGCAGAGATTAGGGGAGAGGAAGTTTCTTAGCACGTTCGCACAACGTTCCATTTGCTATTCGCTTGTCGCCCAGGCTAAACCGCAAAACTTCTGGGCTTTCTGCATGTGAACAGTTGCGGTTCTTAACGCCTGATCGACTGCGCTCATTGACGCAATTCCACTAATCGTGCTCACTAAGCTAAGGAACTTCCTCTTGGCTTGGGTCGAGGTTGGTGCAAGTATAATCTTAAATAAAAAAAGAAAGCGACGTTCTGTCGCTTTCCTTTTTTATAGCTTTATGTTTTAGCTAACTTTAGTAAAGTGCTTGCTGAATCTACTCGTTAGACGGGACTTCTTGCGAGCAGCAAGATTTTTATGAATCAAACCCTTGGAGGAGGCTTTATCCAAAGCACGAGTTGCCTTTTTCAAAGCGAGTGCTGCAGTCTCGGAATCCGTGCTAATTGATTCTTCGAAACGACGAATGATTGTCCGTAAAGAAGATTTCGCAGAAGCATTCTTAATCGTGCGAACTTTTGCCAGCTCAACTCTCTTAATCGCGGATTTAATGTTTGGCACTAATAGTCACCCCCTTTGGTTGTGTTATTCAATGTATTGTTACACAAACTACATTTTAACATTAGCACGCAAAATTATCAAGGAAAAACAGGAAATAAATGATATTAATAAATGTGCAGATATTGTATAAACTAAACCTTGTATCTAGGAAACACTTTTGTCGAGAATGCTAATAAATGATTGGAGGGCAAACTATGTTAGGAATGATCGTGCGGTTTGTTGTTTCGGCGTTAGTTTTGTTGTTAGTCAGTTGGATTGTTCCTGGACTTCGTGTGAATGGGTTTACTGGAGCTTTGATCGCTGCTGCGGTGATAGCGATAATCGGCTATGTCATTGAAAGAGTATTTGGAGACAACAAAATTTCACGCATGGGACGGGGTTCAATTGGGTTTATTACGGCTGCAGTAGTAATTTACCTTAGTCAGTTTCTTATTCCTGGGTACATGAGTGTTTCAATTATTGGCGCTTTATTAGCTTCGCTGGTCATCGGGATTGTGGATAGCTTTGTTCCCACGACACTACGTTAGGACATGAGCATTTACCATAGTTTTTAGATGAAAATGCAATTGTTTGTTCTACAGTGGACTTGCCCCTCATAATTCTTTTATAAGAGGAAGGGGGACAAGTCCTTTGTTACGGGAAGATTTTTATCAACGTCAAAAAAAACAGTTTAAAATTTGGTCGCTTAAAGAGTGGATGCGTGGGTTTATATTAGGGTTTGCCAGCCTCTTGGTAATTTTGGGTTTAGCTTATGCCATACGTAGCGGGAGTTCACTTCAATTGGTTCGTTTTTTAAATCAACAAGCATTTCCTTTCGAAGCAATTTTATTGGAAGGGGCACCTGGTTATTCTCAGCCTGAGCGCGCTCGTTTAGATTTGGCTAGGCATCAAGGAATGGCGGTCAGTATGTTTTTATTAACGGGTGTCAATATCTCAGATCCGCGTACCTTTTTTTTGGGTTATTTTTCGCATCCACCGGAAGGGCCGGTTTGGTTGGGGTGGGCCTATAATCCCAATGATCCAGAGTTTGAAGGTCCAATTCTTGAGCCCATCGAACCTCAAATTTCCGCTGGGAATGAACCTCAAGGGACCTTGATTCCAAGGGCAGCAGACGTAAAAGTAGGGATTTATAATACGCATAATAGTGAAAGTTATGCAGGAAATGGAGGTCCGGAACGACAGCAAGGAGAAAATGGAGATGTGGTAACGGTGGGTGAAACTTTAAAGAAAGCCCTTGAACGGAATGGAGTCGCAACCGCCCATTCGACACAGATCCATGATGCTGTCGATTTTATGAAAGCCTATGGGGAGTCTGTGAAAACGGCTACTCAAATGACGAAAGATTATCTTGCTCTGAAGGTTTTGATAGATGTTCATCGGGATGGGCTTCCTCCCGGGTTTTCTAAGTCAACGGTTAAAGTGAACGGTCGTGAGATCAGTCGGGTTATGGTGGTTATTGGCAAGAAAAACCCACACTGGCAGAAGAACGAGGCGTTAGCCAAAGAACTTATAGCTTTGGGGGAAAAGAAGTATCCTGGGCTTTTTATACACAATATTACTTATGCAGCGGATGCCCGGTATAACCAGCATCTCTCTGACGGCGGGTTGTTATTGGAGTTTGGGAGTCAATTAAATACGTTAGATGAAGCTAATGGGGCCGCTGAGGCTGTAGCAGAGGTCTTGGCAGATTATTTGAAAAAGCTTTAGGACTATGTTCGAGGATTTCCCCCCCCTTTTACCGTCACATAAAAAATGCTATAATTCGGGGTGGTAGATTAGGACGATGGGGAGAAGAGGTTTACTCGATATGTCATCAACCAACCGAACACTTTTAAAGGCTGCGGGTTTTTTAATGGCGGCTCAAATGATTTCGAGGGTTTTGGGTTTTTTACGGGAATCATTGATGGCGGGCTTTTATGGACAGAGCGGTGTTACGGATGCCTATAATACGGCGTTTATTCTTCCCGATTTATTATATTGGCTGTTAGTAGGCGGAGTTTTAAGTGCCGCCTTTATTCCTGTCTTTTCTGAGTATATCGCCAAAGGAAATGAAGATGAGGGTTGGCGGGTTGCTAGCTCTGTTGTGAATTTGATTTTGCTTACCCTTGGGGTGTTCGTCCTAGTGGGGCGTTTTTTTAACTCCCCTGTTTATTCGTATGGTGGTTCCAGGGTTTGAGCCTAAAAGCATGGTCCTTGCTACCCACTTAACACGAATTCTTTTGCTACAGCCTTTGTTTATGGCGTTAAGCGGTTTGACGATGGGGATTTTGAATTCTTACAAGATTTTTTGGCCCTCAGCAGTTGGAACAGTGCTTTATAATGCGTGTATTATCTTTTTTGGAACGATTTTAGCGAACCCGGCTAAGCCCGAAAGTATTTCAGGCTTTGCTGTTGGGGTTGTGGTCGGGGCAATTGTCAATTTTGCTGTTCAAATCCCTGCTTTAAGAAAAGTAGGGATACGCTATTATCCGGTCATCGACTGGCGGCATCCAGGAGTTCGCTTGATCGGGGCTTTAGCTGTGCCTATTATCCTCAGTTATTCTCTAAACCAGATTCAGGTGGTGGTCAATAATAACTTTGGGTCTTTGCTGTTTCCGGGAAGTATTACTGCTGTCTGGTGGTCTTATCGTCTTTTCCAGTTACCGGTGGGGATCTTCGCTTTGGCTATTGCGGTGGCGACTTTTCCAACGATGACGGAACTAGCGGCTTTGAAACGGTGGGATGATTTTCGGCTGACCCTTTCCAATGCCATTCGTATGGTTATATTTATTACTGTACCAATTTCTGTTGGGATGATCGTTTTGCGCTTTCCATTGATTCGCGTTTTGTTTGAGCACGGTCATTTTACGGCGTCAGATACATTAACGATGGCGATTCCTTTGTTTTATTTTTCGCTTGGGATATCGTCACAAGCAGTGATTCAGATTCTGCCGCGAGCTTTTTATGCCCTTCAGGATACTTGGACACCTGTTATATTAGGAATTATTGCGATGGCTATAAACATTTTAGCCATGTATTTATTGATAGGTCCTCTGGCTCATGGGGGGTTAGCGTTTGCCACAACGATTGCTGCTTTTGTTAATATGCTGCTTTTGTTTTACCTACTACGCAAGAAGTTAGGAAAAATGGATGGTTGGGCTATGTTTGGGACTAGTCTAAAATCCCTAATCGCATCGCTTCTTATGGCGATGGTGATCTGGGTATGGATGGAGTGGCTAACCTCGTTGATCGGTGTTCGTACGATAGCTTCATTAACAGTATTAGTCACTGGAACGGCCATCGGAGGGATTGTCTTTGCCTTGCTGGCAAAGCTTTTGAAAATGAAAGAGTTTGAGCAGGTGATGGGTTTGGTGCGACGGAAGATTGGGGCGCGTTAAGTCGCCATTTAGTCACTGAAAGAATACAGTATTCCGAGCAATAAGGGACATCTTATATAGTGACAAACGGTAAATTATCAGGTACTATAATAATATCACTTAGCAATAAACATTCGGCAACGAAGCCGTCAAGATGTCTTTAAGATATCTGGCGGCTTTTTTCATGTCCTAGTCTAGAGGTATAAGTTCAAGTCTACCGTCAGCACCTGAGGGCTTGCCGCCAGCTTAGTTTGTTTTATAGTGTCAGAAAGAATAACTTTCTTACACTATAAGTGCAACTAAGGCGGCCGCCTTCGCCAAGGGTCCCGTCTCGACATCACGGCACCTAGTAATCACGGCACCTTGCCATCCATGGCGGTGCTCTAAGCTCAAACGTCTTGTTAAGTGTTGGCTATAGGAACACTTGGCCATTAATGGCCAGCGGTCCCTTCTCGCCATCCTGCAAGAAGGTTAATACGTGCAAAGACAGTGTCCGCAAGAAGGGTAATCCGTGCGAAAACAGTGTTTTCGTGGGCTACAGGGACACTCGGCCAATCTACACTGCAGGAGTATGCGTAATGAGTTGCAGTGTGGCGATAAGCTCGTCCGCTTATCGTCATGGCCAGCGCTTGGCGCCAACCTAGTTTTCTTTATTGCACTGGAGGGAGGGTAAACCTTGAAAGGTCCAATAACGGAAAAAGTTAAACCTTCCTTAGAACGGTCAGCTTTACTACTAGCGATGACTGAGACAAGAGAGGAAGAGGATAAGCTCAAAAGGTCTTTATTTGGGTCGTTTAACTTTCGGTGTGGCGCAACGGAGCTCGGAGGAACGGTAGCGAATCTTCAACACACTGGTAAACTAACCAATTCCGTTATGGCAACTGCGTTTAACACGGGAGTCATTCCTAAAGAAGATCGGAAGATTCATGCGTTGATTCATGCGACTTTGGAAGCTAGCAACAGTATTTTTATTCATACCAATAGCAATGCCAGTTTTGCTCTTAAAATTGGGTTAACGACGGACTCAGAGTGGATTGCTGTCGCAATATTTGGTCGCTCTTCCCTTCATCCTCTTTTAGAGCATGCTCGTGTGGGGTTGGGAGTTATGCATCTTTGATTAAAGTATGATAAGAGAGCAGTGTTACAGTGATCGGTATGAAGTGATTCTCTTAATCCAAGTATTGCTGTTTGTAGGATGATTGTGATTTTAATTAGTATAAGAGTGATGAAGTTTTAGAGTAGTAGGTTAGTATTAGAGATAAGGACAGAGATAGAGAGTAGAAAATAGGGACAGAGTTAGAGTTAGAGTGTTAAAGTATTTAGTGAGTATTTAGTTATTCTTGAAATGTACAACTTCATAACCGGGCACCAAATCGATAAGATGATTTGGAGCGGAAAAGTGTTTTAGAGAGCCCTTAATTATAATGAATTGAGGGCTCTCTTTGTCTTTTTCTTTAGCAAAGTTAGAAATAAATGCGGGAGCAAAGACCAAATTATTTTAAGCATAGTTAGGGAGGTGATGCGATGGAGTTTTATAAATGCCCCGGTGAAAGTATACATTTTGGGTCGTCCCTTCTCGCCATCCATGGCCAGCGTATGTTAATCCAAACTTAAAAGGAGGATGAATTTTATGAAAATGATTAGAGCTATTGTAAGACCTGATAAAACAGAGGTCGTCGCTGAGGCCTTAGCGCAAGCGGGAATGCCTTCGCTGACGAAAATGCACGTATTTGGGCGGGGAAGAACCAAGGGAATTCGAATCGGTGACGTAGTTTATGATGAGTTTCCAAAGACCCTTCTTCTCTTAGTTATTGACGACGAAAAACTTGATGAAGCAATCTCAGTAATTCTCGAAAGTGCTAAAACTGGAACGATGGGCGATGGCAAGGTATTTGTGACCGAAGTCGAAGAGGCATACACCGTGAGTAAAGGGACAAAGGGGTTGTAAAAATGAAGGAAATAATGACTGTGATTCGACGGCATCAGGTACCCGCGACAAAGAAGGCTTTTGAAGACGCCGGCTTTCCTGCTCTTACAATTCAAAGTGTAGAGGGCCGAGGTAAACAAGGTGGAATCGGAGGATGGGCCTCTGAAGTTGATCCGGAATTGAACACCGTTATGAGTTCAGAACTAGCGGATGATACGAAATTTAATTGGATTCCGAAACGGATGTTAACGATCGTTGTTCAGGATGATCAAGTTGAAGAAGTGGTCGATGTGATTATCAAAGCCAATCAGACAGGGCATATGGGTGACGGTAAAATTTTCGTAATGCCCTTAAAAGAAGTTGTTCGCGTTCGTACTGGGGAAGTCGGAAAAGAAGCTGTTATTTAGTATTAGGTATATAGAGGAGATGTATTGAGATGAGACAAATTGCAATATATGGAAAAGGCGGCATCGGAAAATCGACAACAACCCAAAACACGGTCGTCGCTCTAGCAGAAATGGGGAGAAAAGTTACGATTGTTGGTTGTGATCCTAAAGCAGATTCCACACGTTTGATTTTGCACAGTAAAGCGCAAACGACGGTTATGGACTTAGCCCGCGAACGAGGGACTGTCGAAGATTTAGAGCTGGATGAGGTTTTAGTGGAAGGGTATTTAGGGGTTCGATGTGCAGAGTCAGGGGGGCCAGAACCCGGAGTTGGGTGTGCAGGCCGGGGGGTTATTACGGCGATTAACTTCTTGGAGGAAAATGGAGCATATACAGCAGATACAGATTATGTCTTCTACGATGTTTTAGGTGACGTTGTATGCGGTGGGTTTGCAATGCCGATTCGCGAAAATAAAGCTAAGGAAATTTATATTGTTACTTCGGGAGAAATGATGGCCATGTATGCAGCCAATAATATTTCCAAAGGAATTTTAAAGTACGCGCAAACGGGGACTGTTCGTTTAGGAGGATTAATCTGTAACAGTCGTCAAACTGACAAAGAAAACGAATTAATCGAAGCTTTGGCTAAATCCTTAAATACTCAAATGATTCACTTTATGCCTCGGGATAATGAGGTGCAACGCGCTGAAGTGCGTAAAATGACCGTTATTGAATATAACTCTACCCATAAACAGGCAGATGAGTATCGAGCCTTGGCCCAAAAAATTGAGAATAACACCATGATGACCATCCCGACTCCGCTTTCCATGGATGCTTTGGAAGATTTAATGATGGAATTCGGGATCATGGATATGTAATTGTTGATCAGTGATTGAGATATGAGGGAGGACAGCGTTATGAGCACAAGGGAGACAGTAGATTTCCGGAAACAAGTCGTGGAAGACGTTTTGGAGATTTATCCGGAAAAGGCTAAAAAGAATCGAAGACAACATATTGCGGTCAAAGATAGTGAGTGTGCAAGTTGCGCAGTCAAATCCAATGCGAAAACAGTTCCCGGCATTATGACCGCGCGGGGGTGTGCTTACGCTGGAGCTAAAGGAGTTGTTTGGGGTCCGGTTAAGGATGTCGTGCATATTTCCCATGGACCAGTCGGCTGTGGCTATTATTCTTGGGGCAACCGCCGGAATTTAGCAGACGGAGAAATCGGTGTTGACAACTTTGTACCTTTTCTCTTCACCTCAGACTTCCAGGAAAGCGATATCATCTACGGTGGGGACAAAAAACTGGAGAAAATAATTGACGAGGTTGTGGGGCTTTTCCCGAACGCCAAAGGTGTTTCTGTTCTCTCAGAATGTCCTGTCGGACTGATTGGAGATGACATTGAAAGTGTAGCTCGCCGCATGAGCGAGAAAATAGAACTTCCAGTCATCCCGGTTCGTTGTGAAGGGTTTAGGGGAATAAGCCAGTCTTTGGGCCATCATATTGCTAATGATGCCATTCGGGATCATCTGTTAGGTAAAGGTCCAGCTAGAGAAATTGGACCGTACGATATTGGAATTATCGGCGATTATAATATCGGCGGAGATGCCTGGGCCAGTAAAAAAATTCTGGAGGAGATGGGTTTAAAGGTTGTAAATATTTGGACGGGCGACTCTACGCTGGAAATGCTTCAGAATGGACATCTTGTCAAGCTTAATTTAATCCACTGCTTCAGAAGTATGAATTACATCGCTAAACACATGGAAGAAACCTATGGTACTCCTTGGATAGAATTTAATTTCTTCGGACCCACTAAAATTAAGGAATCAATTCTTAAAATTGCTGCCCAATTTGATGACTATATTATGGAAAAAGCCCTAAAGGTGATCGAGAAATATGCAGCACCGATGCAAAAAGTGATTGATACCTACCGCCCGCGCCTAGAAGGAAAAAGCGTTATGCTTTATGTAGGAGGTCTTCGACCGAGACACATTGTGGGAGCTTATGAAGATTTGGGCATGGAGGTTATCGGAACAGGCTACGAATTTGCTCATAATGAGGATTACGAGAAAACCATTCCTGCCTTAAAAGAGGGAACGCTGATTTATGACGATGTGACTGCTTTAGAGCTCGAAGAGTTCGTAAAGAAGCTAAAGCCAGACTTAGTTGGATCAGGGATCAAAGAAAAGTATGTCTTTGAGAAAATGGGTCTTCCCTTCCGTCAAATGCATTCTTGGGATTATTCAGGTCCGTATCACGGATACGAAGGATTTCCTATCTTTGCTCGGGATATGGATATGGCCATTAATAGCCCTACCTGGAAATCAATCAAAGCTCCTTGGACAAAATAAATCGGGCAGAAAGGATGTCACACAATGGAAACTTGTACTAAGGTAACAAAAGAATGGCTGAATACTCAAGAATACCGAGAAAAGAATTTTGCCCGTGAAAAGCTGGTCATTAACCCGGCCAAAGCTTGTCAACCCCTTGGCGCCTTGCTTTGTGCCTTAGGAATCGAAGCAAGCCTCCCGTTTGTTCATGGTTCACAAGGATGCGCTGCCTATTTTCGCAGTACCCTGTCCCGCCATTACAGGGAACCTGTCGCAGCAGTATCTGATTCTATGACTGAGGATTCGGCGGTATTTGGCGGACAGTCTAATCTTATTGAAGGTTTGAAGAATGCTAATGCACTTTACAGCCCTAAAGTGATCGCTATGTTCACGAGCTGTATGGCTGAAGTTATTGGGGACGATATCAATGCTTATTTAGGCAATGCCAAAGAACAAGAGGCAATTCCCAAAGATCTTCCGGTAGCCTTGGCTAACACCCCGAGCTTTAAGGGGTCGCATATAACCGGGTATGACACTATGCTCAAAGGTCTCATCGAGTGTTTAGCCACGCCTAGACAGGAGGATAAAATCAACAACCGGCTTTATGTTGTCCCTGGTTTTGACACTTATACCGCCAATCTTCGTGAGTATAAACGACTTCTTAAAGTGATGGATGCGCCTTATACTCTTTTACCTGACCAGAGTGATGTTCTGGATGCTCCTAATTTGGGTACCTACGAATTGTACCCTGGTGGGACACCGATTACTGAAATGAATGATGCTTTAAACGCTGCAAGTTTCTTATTCGCTCAGACTTACTCTACTCCGACAACCCGTAAATATTTGGCCAGTATGGAAGTTCCGGTCGAAGTGATTTCTATGCCCATCGGGGTAGAGAAGACGGACAAATTCATCGAAGCAGTTGCCAAATTCACGGGGAAAGACGTACCAGAGGAAATTACCATTGAACGGGGACGTTCGATCGATGCCATGACGGATTCCCATCAATATATTCATGGCAAGAAATTTGCACTGTTTGGTGATCCGGATGTTCTGATAGGAGTCGTTTCATTTTTGCTTGAAATGGGAGGAGAACCGGTCCACATTGTTTGTACAAATTCCACCCCATTATTCAAGAAAGCTATGGAAAGTATGCTGGCGGCAAGCCCTTATGGTCAAACGGCCACACTTTATGCCGGCAAAGATCTATGGCACCTCAGATCCCTGCTGGTTACGGAACCGGTAGATATGTTAATCGGTGACTCACATGGTAAATGGGCTGCACGTGACGCTGATATTCCGCTGGTCAGAATAGGCTTTCCCATCACGGATCGGGTAAATCTCCATCGTTATCCCATCGTTGGGTATTCCGGAGTTATTAATATGATAACCATGATCGTGAATACGTTTTTGGAGGAGAAAGACAGGACTTCTACAGACCCATACTTTGAAATGATGCGTTAAAGGAAGGGAGGGGTCTTTGTGTTTACCAATCTTACAAAATTGGATCTCAAAGATAAACAATGCATGTCGGATGCCGGTGCTCCTAAATTATGCATGAAGGCCCTGCCCGGCGAAGGCGCAGAGAGAAGTTGCGCTTATGACGGGGCACGAGTTGTGCTCATGCCTATTACGGATGTTGCTCACCTTGTTCATGGACCGATTGCCTGTGCCGGAAACTCTTGGGATAACCGAGGAGCTCGCTCCTCCGGTTCCCAACTTTACCGACGGGGACTGACGACAGATATTATGGAAAATGATGTAATCTACGGCGGAGAGATTAAGCTGAAAGAGTCGATCTTGGAAATCGCGGCAAGACATGAGCCCAAAGCCATCTTTGTCTACGCAACCTGTGTTTCTTCGTTAATAGGAGATGACGTCGACAAGGTTTGCCGAGAAGCGGAAGCTGAACTGACTATCCCGGTGATTGCCGTTAATTGCCCAGGCTTTTTAGGGGACAAAAATATTGGCAATCGGATTGCGGGGGAAGTTTTATTTGAACGGGTTATCGGTACAGGGGATGGGCCAGATGAGAAAATACCCCTTTCCATTAACCTAATCGGGGAGTATAACATCGCCGGGGACCTTTGGGGGGTTATACCTGATTTGAAGAATTTAGGGATCACACTTCAAACGGCGATTACCGGGGATGCCAAATTCGATGACCTACGTTCAGCTCACAGGGCCAGCCTTAATGTGCTGATCTGTTCTAAAAGTTTGACCAACCTAGTCAGGAAAATGGAAATCTGCTATGGTATTCCCTTTATAGAAGGGTCGTTCTACGGGATTCATGACACCTCTGAAACGCTGATCCATATCGCCAAAGCACTCAATGATCTTGACCTGCTGGAAAGAACCCTTGTCTATGTTCAAAAGAGGGAGGACGAAACACGTAAGACCATCGCGGGATACAGAAAGTTACTGGAGAATAAACAGGCCATCTTGTTTACGGGCGGGGTTAAGACCTGGTCTATGGTATCTACCTTGGCCGAATTAGGAATTAACATTTTAGCTGGAGGAACGCAAAACTCCACACCGGAGGATTTCCATCGCATGAAAGAACTTATGGATCCCTCTGCCCAGATTATTGAAGATACAAGTTCGGCGGGTTTTCTAAAGATTATTGCAGAGAAAAAACCAGATCTGATCGTAGCCGGAGGAAAGACAAAATATCTAGCGCATAAAACAAGAACACCCTTTTTAGATATTAATCATGGTCGAAAACTACCTTATGCCGGTTATCAAGGGATGGTTACCTTTGCAGAGACCTTAACTCGTACGGTGCTGAGTCCTGTTTGGGGGCTTTTAAAGCAGGAATTTCCCCCAAAGGAGGGTGAACAAGATGACTAAAACAAGACATTATGAAGGAAACCCGCAGAAAAATAGCTCTGCTCTAGGGGCGACTCTTGCTTACCTTGGCGTGAATGGACTTTTAGCTTTGCTGCATGGTTCTCAGGGATGTTCCTCATTTATTCGGTTACAGCTTTCAAGGCACTATAAGGAACCGATTCCCCTTAACTCAACAGCCTTATTAGAAGACTCGGTCATTTTTGGCGGTTGGGAACATCTTAAAAAAGGAATTGCTGTGGCAGCCGATAAATATAAGCCTCAAATTATCGGAGTGATGAGTACTGGGTTAACTGAAACTTTCGGAGATGACATGGTTAGCGCACTGTCTAGCCTGCGCTCAGAAAGACCGGATTTAAACGATCTGCCTGTTGTCCTGGCCAGTACGCCGGACTATATCGGTTCCATGCAAGAAGGGTATCAGCGGACGGTAGAGGCTCTGATTACGACGTTGGCTGGACATCCAACCAAGAGGTTTGAACAAGATTATTCTGAGGAAGTCCCTTCCATAGCCTTGCTACCTGGTTGTCATTTAACCCCGGGCGATGTCGATGAGCTAAAAGAGATCGTGATGGAATTTGGATTTAGGCCCATTACCATTCCTGATCTTTCAATTTCTCTAGATGGGCATGCTGAACTGGAAGCGGCTCCGGTGGTTCAGGGTGGAACCTTACTTGAAGATTTTCAGCGTTTGGCAAAGTCTAAGGCCTGTTTGTCGTTTGGACTAAGTATGAAGGATGCGGGAGAAATCGTAAAACAAACATACGAAATTCCTCATTTTAATTTTCCTTCTTTAACTGGCCTAGAAGTAACAGATACGTTCGTTTTAACTCTAGCAAAGATATCAGGTAAGCCGATACCGGCGAAGCTGCTCCGACAAAGGAGCAGATTGTTGGATACTCTAGCCGACTTCCATGACCAACTTGGCGGTCTGAAAATAGCGATAGCCTTGGAGATGGATCTGATGTATAGTCTAGCCTCCTGCTTGGTTGAGGTAGGTGCTGACCTTTCTGTAGCCTTGGCGGCATCCCAAGCAGGCATCCACAAACTATCCCTACCTATCCCGATCGAAGTGGGAGATTTGGAAACCCTCGAGGAACGAGCGGGTCAGAGTACGCTAATTATTGCCAATTCGAACGGTCGTCAAGCCGCAGGACTGCTGAAAATTCCTCATTTAAGAGCGGGATTGCCAGTCTTTGACCGGGTTGGCTATCCACAAAAATGTTGGATTAGTTATGAAGGCACTCAACAATTTCTTTTTGACACTTTGAATGCAGTAGGTTAGGGAGAAAATCGACAAGGTCGATAGCTCCACATAACAAATACAAGAATGAAGGAGATAGTCTTAGGATGAGGGAGGGTACAGGTATGCTTATAGCCTTTGCTAGTAGTGATGGCTTAACAATTGATTCGCATTTTGCTTCCGCCCCTTCGTTTGAGATGTATAAATTCACAAAGGAACCTCAAGGGATTATCCATACATCTCTATCCTCTGAAGACATGGCGGAATCCGATGATAAAGTTGATGTACGCATTAAAATGCTCAAAGAATGTGCAATCGTCTATTGCACACAGATTGGTGGTCCCGCAGCAGCGCGTCTAGTTCAAAGCGGTATTCATCCTTTGAAAGTGCTTGAAGGGACATTAATTATCGACGAACTTAACAGACTCAACAAATTGCTGCTTTCCAAAAAATTGCCACCTTGGCTAAAGAAGAAAGTGGAAGACGTGGGGGATATCGAACCTCAGAAGGAGGATTTAAAGTGAGTGAAGTACTAATTTACCAAACCTATGGCGGATTACCTTGGACTCCACAGTATGTGGAAGAGATCGATAACACCTTGTGCCTGGGATGTGGGCGGTGTGTGAAATTATGTGTGCAAAAATGCTTAGGCCTAGAGAGTTTCGAGGATGATGAGGGGACAGAACGGCACATTGCAAAAATTGCCAATAAAGACCGATGCATTGGTTGCCAGGCTTGCGGCAGTATTTGTGTACGTAACTGCTATACGTTTAAGGAAAAATCAGCTTGATTCTTGCGAGGCACGAGGCTCGAGTGTATGTGTGCCTTGGAATGGGATAAACGAATAACAAAACGACTGGAGGGATTAAGATGCAAAAAGAATGTACGCGAGGAAATATGAATAGCCCACACCTAAATCTTGGACATCCTTGTTTCTCAACAAAGGGGCATGGTAAAACCGGACGGATACACTTAGCTGTAGCTCCGGGATGTAATATATCTTGTAATTATTGTGTGCGCAAATTTGATTGTGCAAATGAATCCCGTCCAGGTGTAACCAGTAGGGTACAAAACTCAGAAGAAGCGCTTCAGACAGTCAGGAAGGCAAAAGCATCTGATATCGGATCAAAACTTACCGTTGTAGGGATAGCGGGTCCTGGAGAACCTTTAGCGAACAAGGCAACGTTCGAAACCCTGAGAGGGGTAAAGAGAGATTTTCCAGAGATGATCCTTTGTATAAGCACTAATGGCCTGCTCTTGCCAGAAAAGATCGAAGAATTGGCTGAGATTGGCGTGTCCCACATTACGGTTACCATTAACACCTTAGATGAGAAGATTGGTGCTAAAATCTACAGTTACGTTCGCTGGGAAGAGAAAACTCTGATTGGGCCTGATGCTGCAAGGATTTTGATCAATAATCAACTTGCTGGACTTGAATTGGCTTCAAAGGCCGGAATGACTATAAAGGTTAACACTGTGCTTATGCCTGGGATCAACGACCAGCTTTTATACAGCTTGGGCATGGAAATCAAGAAAAGAGGCGCGCACCTTCACAACGTCATGCCCTTAATCCCGCAAGGAAAACTTGCACACATTAAAGCTCCGACTCAAGAGCTTTTAGCAAATAGCCGTTGCATTCTTGGCTCACTTCTTCCTCAGATGACTCACTGTCAACAATGTCGTGCAGATGCTATTGGAGTGCTCTAATGATAGAAAAAGGAGTTAATTAAATGGAACAAAGGGTTTTATTATGTGATACAACCTTAAGAGATGGTGAGCAAGCACCCGGTGTTGCATTCAGTCTGCCGGAAAAGGAAAAGATCGCTAGGGCCTTGACAGAGGCAGGAATTGACGAATTGGAAGTGGGAGTGCCTGCTATGGGGAAAGCAGAAACTCGTATAATTTCAAAGTTAGTTGCTCTCCATTTGCCAGTTCGTCTCACTACTTGGAATCGTGCTGTACTGTCTGATCTCCAAGCAAGTTATCGAACGGGGGTTGAGGGAGTCGGTATTTCTATTCCGACTTCGGACCAACAAATTAAACACAAACTAAAAAAAGATCGCGCCTGGGTTCTTGAGCAAATGGGCTTTTGTATCCATAATGCTAAAAAGGAGGTTGGTTATCTTATCCTCGGACTTGAAGATGCCAGTCGAGCAGATCCCGCCTTTCTATTGGAGATCCTTGTGGAGGCTCAGAAGCTAGGGGTTGATCGGGTACGCTTTGCGGATACTCTGGGAATCCTTGATCCCCTGAAAGTTTTCTTTTCACTGCAAGAATTTGCAAAGATATCTAGAATTCCGTTAGAACTTCATGCCCATAACGATTTTGGAATGGCAACGGCAAATTCTATCGCAGCGGTTCAAGCCGGATTTCAGGCCGTAAGTGTAACGGTGGGAGGATTGGGCGAAAGGGCTGGCAATGCTCCACTTGAAGAAGTGGCAGTTGCTCTGAAATATTGTCTTAATCAGAGTGTACGATTTGACTTGAACCGTTTAAATTCAATTTGCTCAATGGTAAGCTTGGCAACGGATCGTTTAATCCCTCGGGCAAAACCCATCATAGGGGAGGACATTTTCACTCACACTTCTTCCATCCACATTGATGGAATCCAGAAGGACTTTTCAAACTACCAAACCTTCCCACCTGAAAGCGTCGGGAGGCAGCATTCAACGTCCTTTGGCAAATACTCTGGTCTCAAAACCATCTTGCGGCTTTTAAAATCAAAAGGACTTAACTTCGACCAAGAGGCTATTAATAAATTATCCATCACAATTCTGCATCAAACTCAACAGCTTAAGAAACCTTTGAACGAAGAGGATGTCATGAGGATCGTGGGCAATGGATGCTGAACAAAAAAAGATAAAGACAAAAACCTTCTTTAGGCACATTTGCTTGAAAGAAGGTTTTTGTCATTTTTATGTAGAATTGGACGATTGGTTTAGGTTTAGCGAAAAGGTGTAGCATGGAATTTGAAATGAAAAATTATTGGAGTTATACTTGCTTTAGCTGAGGTTGGGCTTATAAGTTATCTAGTTCCTTTAATGAAGAAATGGATATCTTTTCTCTGAGGTTCTAATTAAGAGTGGGTAGTATCTATAAACAAGCTTGGAATCTTAAGGGGTATCTTATCAACAGTTTAAATTTAAAGTTGGAGAGAGGTTAAAAATAAAATGGGAAAACTCATCGAATGCGTACCAAATTTTAGTGAGGGCCGTCGCCCTGAGGTTATTGAGGCCATTGTGGCCGAAGTCAAGAAGGTCAAGGGAGTAAAGCTTCTGGATGTCAAACCCGATGCCAGTCATAATCGAACGGTCGTAACCTTTGTAGGGGAACCCCAAAGTGTCAAATTAGCTGCCTTTAACGCCTGTGCTAAAGCCTGCGAATTAATTGATATGGAGCAACAACAGGGAGGGCATCCACGGGTTGGAGCGACGGATGTCGTACCGTTCATCCCTGTTAAGGATGTAAGTATGGAGGAATGTGTTCAGTTAGCGAACGAATTAGGAGCGGAGATTGCTGCTAAACTAGGGATTCCTGTCTATCTGTATGAAGAGGCGGCTAAAGTACCGAGTAGAAAAAGACTTCCTGACGTTAGAAAAGGAGAGTACGAAGGGTTAAAGAAGGAAATAAGCAAGCCAGAACGTCATCCGGATTATGGACAACCCCAAATGCATCCAACCGCAGGAGCCACAGTGGTCGGTGCGCGCCAGTTTTTAGTGGCCTATAATATTAATCTCGGAACGAGTGATTTAAGGATTGCCCAGAAAATTGCTAATTCTATCCGAGAGGTTAAAGGCGGCTTTAAGTATGTCAGGGCGATGGGAGTCATGTTGGAGGAACGCCATGTTGCTCAGGTATCGATCAACATGGTAGATTACACAGGGACGCCCTTATTTAGGGTTTTTGAAGCCGTGAAATCGGAGGCAGCCCGGTATGGTGTGAATATTATTGGCAGTGAGCTAATCGGGGTAACCCCTCTGCAGGCGCTTTTGGATGTGGCAGAGTTTTACTTGCGCTTAGAGAACTTTGATCGCAAGCAGGTCTTTGAAGAAAATTTAAACGAAAACCAATGATCGAGGTTCGAGGCTCGAGGTACGTGGTTCGAATATTAATAAAATATTGTCGTGCTCATAAGATAGGTCCGGCTAAACTTCAAAGGAATCTGATATTTCTCGGGAGCTGACGGCTAAGCGTCAATTCGAAAATCTTAGTAAATATTGAATAATCGAACAACGAATATCGAACATCGAACATCGATAAGGGGGTAGAGGTTATGTTAATCGATAAAACTGTGAGTGGATTCGTGGAAGAATTAGCGAGCAATTCACCAGCTCCTGGTGGGGGGAGCACAGCGGCTTTGGCTGGAACATTAGGTGCAGCATTGAGTGTGATGGTTTGTAATTTTACTGTTGATAATCCAAAGTTCAGTGATGTCAAAGCAGAAATTTCTTTGGTAATGAAAATGGGAATCGACTTGAAGAATAGCCTAATGGAGTATATTGATGGGGATACGGATGCTTTCGATGAGGTCATGAAGGCGTATAAGTTACCGAAGGGAACGGATGCCGAAAAGACTTTGAGAGTGGAAAAAATTCAGGAAGCAACCAAACAGGCAACGCTGCTGCCCCTTAAAGTAGCAGAGTCTTGCATTGAAGTTTTAAAACTTTCGATAAGGGTCTTAACGATTGGCAACCCAAACACTGCCTGCGATGCTGCAGTTTCCGGGGTCATAGCTTATGCAGGTTTTCAAGGGGCAATTTTCAACGTTAAGATTAATTTAAATTCAATTAAAGATGAGACTTTTATTCAAAGTGTAAGAGATAAGATTTTTGGGTTACAAGAAGAGGCGGATAAAATTAATCAACTAATTCTCGGCCGAGCTAAAGAGGTCATTGGTTAAGGATAGAATGGGTATGTTGACTTTAATCTGTTATGTTTTGTTAGGCTAGGAATTCTTGCGAAATTCCCCCTTAAGCTGTTATACTAAGTATTTAGAATATCTAAATTTGCCTAACTTAAAACTTGATTATAGAAATGAGGACAGGACCTTGGCACAGGCTTCACAACGTATCCGAAATTTTTCAATTATTGCCCATATTGATCATGGTAAATCTACTTTAGCTGACCGGCTGATTGAATATACCGGGGCCTTGAGTAAACGAGAAATGGAAGAGCAGGTCCTTGATTCCATGGAGTTAGAACGTGAGCGTGGAATTACGATTAAACTACAGGCCGTACGGTTGAGTTATCAGGCTAAAGATGGCGAGATTTATGAGCTTAATCTTATTGACACGCCAGGTCACGTGGATTTTACGTACGAGGTATCCCGCAGTTTAGCGGCCTGTGAAGGGGCACTGCTGGTTGTTGATGCGGTCCAAGGGATTGAGGCTCAGACCTTAGCCAATGTTTATTTAGCGTTAGACAATAACCTTGAGCTGATTTCAATTATTAATAAAATTGACCTGCCTAGTGCAGAGCCTGAGCGTGTTAAACAAGAAATTGAAGATGTGATCGGCTTGGATGCCAGTGAGGCTATTCTGGCTTCGGCCAAGACCGGAATCGGGATTGAGGAGATTCTCGAACGAATAGTGAAAACGGTTCCACCTCCTAAAGGGGATGATCAAGCACCTCTCAAGGCCTTGATTTTTGATTCTAAATTTGATGCTTATAAGGGTGCTATTTCCTATGTTCGGATTGTCGAGGGACGGGTTTCCAAAGGCACAACTATGAAAATGATGTCGACCGGAAAAACCTTTGAAGTGACGGAAGTGGGCGTTTTTGCTCCAGCGATGCGGATCGTCGAAGAGCTTAAAGCGGGTCAGGTTGGATTTATTGCTGCGAGCATTAAGAACGTTAAGGATACGCAAGTTGGGGATACGATAACAGATGCGGAAAACTCAGCCCTTGAACCGCTACCTGGGTATAGAAAGGCCACACCGATGGTGTTTTGTGGACTTTACCCAGTTGAGGCGAGCGATTATAATAAGCTGCGCGATTCTTTAGAAAAGCTCCATCTTAACGATGCAAGTTTAGTCTTTGAACCGGAAACGTCTGTTGCTTTGGGTTTCGGTTATCGGTGCGGATTTCTCGGATTACTTCACATGGAGATTATCCAGGAACGCCTCGAGCGGGAATATGATCTGAATATGATTACCACGGCTCCTAGTGTGATTTATAAAGTTCACACAATCAAAGGGGACATCCTGAGTATCGACAATCCTTCGAATCTTCCGTCGGTTGATCAAATCGTGAGTATTGAAGAACCAGTCGTAAAAGCGACTATATTAGTGCCAGCGGAGTATGTTGGGGCGATTATGGAACTCAATCAAGAAAAGCGCGGTACGTATTCTGCCATGGACTATGTTTCAACGAGTCGGGTTCGTTTGACTTATGAACTCCCGCTTAGTGAAATTGTGTTCGATTATTTCGATCAATTAAAATCAAGGACTAAAGGGTATGCATCGCTGGATTATGAGCTATCTGGATATAAAGAAACGGATTTAGTGAAGATTGATGTTCTTCTGAACGGGGAATTGGTGGATGCGCTTTCCTTTATCGTTCATAAGGCAAAGGCCTATAATCGGGGCCGAAAGTTAGTGGAGAAACTTCGCGGAATTATCCCAAGGCATATGTTTGAAATTCCGATCCAGTCTGTGATTGGAAATAAAGTTATAGCCCGCGAGACTGTAAGCGCTATGAGGAAAGACGTTTTATCTAAGTGCTATGGGGGGGATATCTCCCGGAAACGAAAACTTCTTGAGAAGCAAAAAGCGGGGAAAAAGCGCATGAAGCAGGTCGGCAGTGTCGAAATACCTCAGAATGCGTTTATGGCTGTTTTACAGATTGAGGATTAGGAGTGTACTATTTATGCCTTCGTTATACGTTCATGTTCCGTTCTGTATCCAAAAATGTGATTACTGCGCGTTCTATTCTCAGGCACTGACGGATACTCCCAGGGAGCTTATCTCCTTGTATCTGGAGGGTTTAGAAGTCGAGATCTCTAAGCGACAAAAAGATGCCCCTCAGGGGGTATCTTCTCTTTTTATTGGAGGTGGGACTCCGACTGCGCTTAAGGAGGTAGAGCTAGAACAATTGCTGGGGATGATTAACTCGTTTTTCGCAATGAACTTAGGAACTGAAAAAACGGTGGAGGGAAATCCGGGAACTCTATCCGTTGAAAAAATAACTATTTTACGGCGTTACGGGATCAATCGGTTTTCACTTGGAGTCCAGTCGTTTGAGGATCGATTATTACGAGCAGTGGGTCGTGCTCATACTGCGGAACAAGCTCGTGAAGCCATTCGGCGATTGAGGGAGGCGGGGTTTAAGAATATCAATCTGGATTTGATGTTTGGACTTCCTGGGCAGGATATGGCGTTTTGGCAGGCGTCCGTGGAAGAAGCTTTGTCTTATACTCCTGAGCACTTATCGCTTTATGGGTTAATGTTAGAAGAGGGTACGCCACTCTATGTGCGATATAGGGAAATCAAAGAGTCTGAGAAGGATAGGTTAGACGATTTACAAGCGGAGATGTACGAATGGGCTGTAGTAAGGTTAAAAAAGGCAGGGTATAGGCAGTACGAAACGTCAAATTTTGCACTGCCGGGTTTTGAATGCCAGCATAATTTAGGTTATTGGCGGGGAGAGGACTATTTAGGCTTAGGCCCTGGAGGGGTATCTTGCTTGGGAAGAGAACGCTGGAAAAATATCGAAGATGTACATTCTTACTCAAATCTGCTGTTGAATGGGCAAAGCCCAATGGATGAAGAGGGAAAGGAAGCCTTATCTTTGCGCGAGTGTATGGCAGAACGTATGATTTTGGGGCTGAGGCTTGATGAAGGCGTAAATCTTATCTCGTTTCAAAATGATTTTGGAGCGGATCTCAGGGATATTTACAGGGACGTTTTGGAACGTTATAACTATGGGGATGTTTTTGTCTTTCAAGGTGATTATCTTCGCTTGAATCCGAGATATGCGTTTGTCGCGAATACTATTTTGCAGGAGTTTGTGTAGGGGGACTTGGGGGGGACTTGTGTCACACAGCGCTCGGTGCTTACGACGCAGAGCAAACTAACCGTTTAAGCTCCTACTATGGGGAGCGGGGTTCCCGCCAGACTCGCCATCCTTGGCTCGGTTGGCGGCAGTGCACGTCCCAGTGCACTGCCCCGTATCAGGGGTCGGTCACTTAAACGGAAGTTTGCTAGTCTGCTTACGTAAAGACGTCGCGCTCGTGTGACACTGCGTCCCGGTCTGGGGTCGGGGAACGGCGTGCAAGTCAGGGATGGTTCGTGACTTGCATTCTTTGGGAGACGGCACATATGATGTGCACCGTCTTGCTTTTGGGATATAGGATGCTTTGTCTGCCACGTACAAGGAAATATGGTAGTTATAAACATGAGTTCTAGACAATGCGAGAACAGTTCGAGACAAAGGGCGGAGTATTCTACGCATAATTTCATCGGGCAATAGATAATATACCCAGAGTGCTTAGTCATAGGATAAGGGATAAAACTAAAATGCGTAATGGCAAACAAAAGCTTGGTAAAGCTAAGTGTTATTCCATAAAACTCAAAAGATATTTTATCTGAAATGATTCTTGACAAAGCCAAAATGAAGTGGTAATGTGAAGACATCAAATGTTAGCACTCATCGAGAGAGAGTGCTAACAACGAAATGAACGTCGAACTTAGATACTTGAAGTGGTTAAGTTCGTTGTAAGTCTTCCTTACTTAAGGACTATGGAAAGGCGGAAAGCATTATGCAAATGGATGAACGAAAACGCAAAATACTACGGGCGATTGTTCAGGATTATATTGCTACCGCTGAACCGATTGGTTCTCGAACGATTGCGCGCAAGTTTGATCTGGGGGTATCTTCCGCGACGATTCGCAATGAGATGGCAGATTTAGAAGATTTAGGGTTCATTGAACAGCCCTATACTTCTGCAGGGCGGATTCCGTCTGATGCGGGATATCGGTATTTTGTAGATTGTCTGATGGATCCAAAGGTTCTTAACACTGAAGAAATGGAATTTATTGAGCGGGAAAGCACGAAAAGAATTCATGAGATTCAAGAGGTCATAACCCATACCAGTAAATTATTATCAGAGCTTACGAACTTGACGAGTCTGGTACTTGGACCCCATAAAGCTAAAAGTACGTTTGGAAAATTGCATTTCCTACCGTATCAGCCGGGACAGGTTATTATGGTGATTGTGAAGGAAAACGGTGCGGTAGAAAATCATATTATTGAGGTTGGGGAGAATCAAACTGCGGAAGAGCTTCAGCAAGTGGCAGAAGTTTTTAACCAAAAAATGCGTGGGTATTCTTTAAACCAAGTTAAACGCAGTATGCTGCATGAAATCTATAGCGAATTGTCTAGGCAGAGGCTTTTAATTGATAATACGCTCGATATGCTAAGAGCCATTCTGGACGACAGCGAGGAAGATGAACGTATCTGTCTTGGCGGAACTCTTAATATGCTAAATCAACCTGAATTTAAGGATTTAGGGAAGGTTAAAACGTTATTTAAAGTTTTTGAAGAAAATGAGTCTCTTAAAAAACTATTACATCCTCACCAAGAGGGACTAAATGTCACGATCGGTGGAGAAAATATGATGAAGGAATTTAAGGATTGCAGTGTCATTTCTGCTACTTACAAAGTGAATGGTCTCACCATCGGTGCGGTGGGTGTACTTGGCCCAACGCGGATGGATTATGCTAAAGTCATTGCCATTGTTGATTTTATGACGCGTAGTTTGACGGAAGTTCTGACGAAACGCAGGCGGTGACTAAGCCGCAGATGGTGTGAAATTGCTCTGCTCACGCGGGTAATTGGACCTTTTGGTTCATTTCAATATAAAATTTGGTACTAAGTGATGAGAGGTGATCATGCATGGCGCGAATGAGAGAAGATACTCTCAGAGGCCGAGAGCTAAGTATGGACGACGATAATTTGGGAGACAAACAAGAATATGCTGAAAAATCCATATCCGAAGAAGAAAGTCTGGATAGCGCGGATATGAACCCTCTGGAGAAAATCCTGACGCTAGAAGCGGAGCTTATCCAAGCCAAAGCAAAAACAGATGAGCATTACGATCATTTGCTGCGCTTGCAGGCGGATTTCGATAACTATCGAAAACGGACACAAAAAGAGAAAACTGAAATCATTAAATATGCGTCTGAACGTGTTATCGGAGATTTGCTTCCTGTTTTAGACAATTTTGAGCGAGCAGTCAGCGCTGCTCAAATCAATCCTGATTTCTCAGCTTTTTCACAAGGCGTAGAGATGATTTTACGTCAACTACAAACTGCGCTTAGCAAGGAGGGTCTCAAGGCAATTGAGGCCATTGGACAGCCATTCGACCCGAATCTTCATGACGCTGTACTTCGGGTGGAGTCAGAGGAGCATCCTGAGAATACTGTTGTAGACGAACTGCAAAAGGGATATTACCTTAAAGAGAAAGTATTACGTCCTAGTATGGTTAAAGTTTCTAACTAGTTAAAGGAGGAAGAAAATAATGGGTAAAATTATTGGTATTGACTTAGGTACAACAAACTCTTGCGTGTCAGTTATGGAAGGTGGAGAGGCAGTTGTTATCCCAAACGCGGAGGGAAATCGCACAACTCCATCTGTTGTAGGTTTTTCTAAAACAGGCGAGCGATTAGTAGGACAGGTCGCTAAGCGACAATCCGTTTCCAATCCAGATAAAACAGTAAGTTCGATTAAACGGCACATGGGCTCAGATTTCAAAGTAAAAATCGACGATAAGACATATAGCCCACAAGAAATTTCCGCGATGGTTCTCCAAAAGCTCAAAACGGATGCTGAAGCCTATATCGGTCAGCCTGTAACCCAAGCGGTTATTACGGTTCCCGCCTATTTTACGGATGCCCAGCGTCAAGCAACAAAAGATGCAGGAGCGATTGCCGGACTTGAAGTACTACGGATTATCAACGAGCCTACTGCTGCTGCTTTAGCTTATGGTTTAGACAAAAAAGAAGATTCAACCGTTTTAGTGTTTGACTTAGGGGGCGGAACATTTGATGTCTCAGTCCTTGAATTAAGCCAGGGAATGGTTGAAGTTAAAGCAACCAGTGGGAATAATCATTTAGGTGGAGACGACTTTGACCAACGTTTAATTGACTATATGGTGGCAGAATACAAGAAAAGTCATGGAGCAGATCTCTCTAAAGACCGAGTTGCTCTCCAACGTTTAAAAGAGGCTGCTGAAAAAGCCAAGATTGAGCTTTCTGGAGTTACGAACTCCAACATTAACCTACCGTTTATTACGATGACCGAAGAAGGACCACAACATTTAGATATGAATATTTCTCGGGCCAAGTTTGAAGAAATTATCTCTGACCTGGTGGAATCTACCCTTGGTCCCACACGTCAAGCGATTGAAGATGCGAAACTCTCTTGGAGTCAAATTGATCAGATCATTCTTGTCGGGGGGTCCACTCGTATCCCATCCGTTCAAGAAGCGGTCAAAAAGTTGAGCGGAAAAGAGCCTCATAAAGGGGTTAACCCTGATGAAGTCGTTGCTATGGGTGCTGCGATTCAAGGAGGCGTACTCAGTGGTGAAGTAAAGGATATGATCTTGCTGGATGTCACCCCGCTTTCTTTAGGGATTGAAACCCTTGGCGGAGTATTCACACGGATTATTGATCGAAATGCCACGATCCCGACTACTAAATCACAGACGTTCTCAACGGCTGCAGATAACCAAACCTCTGTCGATATTCATGTGCTTCAAGGGGAACGTGAAATGGCGAGTTACAATAAGACGCTCGGACGTTTCCAATTAACAGGAATTCCTCCTGCACCACGTGGCATTCCGCAGATCGAAGTTAAATTTGATATTGATGCCAATGGTATTGTTCACGTCTCGGCAAAAGATGTAGCCACTGGAAATGAACAAAAAGTAACCATTACTTCTTCCACAGGTCTTTCTAAAGATGACATTGAAAAAATGAAGCAAGATGCTGAACTCCATGCTGAAGAAGATAAGAAAAACAGAGAACTGATCGATGCTAAGAACCAAGCGGATTCTCTAATCTATCAAACTGAAAAGACGATGAAAGAGTTTGAAGGTAAGGGAGATGCTGCTGAAGTTGAAAGCGTTAATAAGGCAGTAGGGGATCTGAAGACTGCAGCCGCTGCAGATAGTACTGAGGAGATTAATGCCAAAATCGAAGCTCTAAATAAAGTTCTTCACCCCTTCATCGAAAAGATGTATCAACAACAAGCGGCTCAAGAACAAAATGCAGGTGCACAACCTGGAGCCGAACAAGCCAAAAAAGATGATGATGTTGTAGATGCTGAGTTTACTGAAGTGAAGAAGGAATAGTAGAGGCTCGAGTGAAATATAAGCTTCGAGGGTACAAAGGTTTTACACCTTTGTGCCCGCCTTTGTTTGTAAAAAAATAAATTAAATTCCAGAAAAATGGATATTACCTTGTGCTTGAGGGCGAGCGGTCATATAATACTATAGTACTTTGATACTATTAGTGGATGGGTTAAGCAGGAGTGTGGAGGGAAATCATGAAACGCGACAACTATGAGGTGCTCGGAGTCGAGCGGAATGCCGGCGAACAGGAGATTAAAAAGGCGTACAGGAAGTTAGCCCGTCAATATCACCCGGACGTCAATCCGGGGGACAAGGGCGCTGAGGAGAAATTTAAGGAAGTTACTGAAGCGTATGATGTTTTAAGTGATCCGGAGAAGAGGGCGCGCTATGATCAATTTGGTCATGCCGATCCAAGCCAAGGGGGATTTGGTGACGCTGGAGGCTTCGGAGACATTTTCGATATGTTTTTTGGCGGCGGCGGTGGGCAACGTCGTGGTGGTCCGCAGCGGGGTTCAGATTTACGCTATTCAATGTCCTTGAGTTTTGAAGAAGCGGTGTTTGGTGTCGAAAAGGAAATTCAGATTCCTCGTGACGAAACCTGTACGGATTGTCAAGGCTCTGGTGCTGCTCCTGGAACTCATCCGACGACGTGTTCCCAGTGTCATGGTAGCGGGCAGGTCAAAGTGACTCAGCGTACACCCTTTGGTCAAATCCAAACGGCCAGAACTTGTCCAACCTGTCAGGGAGAAGGGCGTACTGTCAGTAGCCCGTGCTCATCGTGTCATGGACAAGGGAAAGTCCGTAAGGTCAAAACAATTAAAATTAGTATACCTCAAGGTTCAGAGGATGGCTTGAATTTAAGGCTCAGCGGAGATGGAGAAGCAGGAGCTAAAGGTGGGCCCCCGGGAGATCTTTATATTATTTTGCAGGTTAAACCGCACAAATTCTTTGAACGTGAGGGTAATGACGTTTATTGCGAAGTTCCGATTACCTTTATCCAAGCAGCCTTAGGGGCAGAAATCGATGTTCCAACCTTAGATGGCGTGGTTAAGATGAAAGTCCCCGAGGGGACACAGACCTCCACAGTCTTTAGACTCAAAGGCCATGGTATCCCTTATCGTAGAGGCAGTGGTCGCGGTGACCAGCATGTTCGAGCAGTTTTGACAACACCGACCAAACTGAATGAAAAACAGAAGAAGCTGTTGCGTGAATTTGGCGAAGTAACGTCTGAGCAACAACAAATGGGCAAAAAATCATTGTTTGAAAAGTTCAAAGAAAACCTACGCGATGCGATGGGATAAAAGGAGTATACACAATGGATTGGCGTGAAGTAGCGGTAACAGTTTCATCCGAAGGAGAAGAAGCTGTTGCCGATCTTTTTTATCAATTAGGTTGTCCAGGTGTCAGTGTAGAAGACCCGGAACTTCTGCTTAACTACATAGAATCTGGAATCTGGGATTATCATAATTTTGGAGAGGTGGAACTCACTGGGACTTCTGTTGTAAAAGGTTACTTTCCGGAAGATGATGAGTTAATGGAGAAACTGGGCAAGCTTAATTTAGGAATTCAAGAGTTATTGGAGCGTTTTCCCGATTGGGTTATTCAGACTCATGGGTTAACGTTGAAGGAAGTTGATTGGGAAACAGCCTGGAAGGCCTATTTCAAACCCATTCGGGTTGGCAAACATATTCTTGTGAAGCCGACTTGGGAGCAGGCGGAAATTTTGCCTGGGGATATTGTCTTAGAACTTGACCCGGGGATGGCTTTTGGAACGGGGACCCATCCTACGACGACACTATGTCTGAAGACAATGGAGGGCATGATTAAGCCGGGACAAACTGTGTTTGACTTGGGAACCGGTTCTGGTATTTTGGCCATTGCAGCTGCAAAGCTCGGGGCAAAGGTAGAGGCTGTCGATCTTGATTCTGTCGCAATCAAGGTGGCCCAAGAAAATGTCGATTTAAATGGTGTGAACGATCGTGTTCGAGTGGCACGTGGGGACTTAGGCACTGTACTAACGGGGCAAGCGGATGTTGTCATTGCCAATATTATTGCAGATGTCATTTTAATGTTGCTTCCAGATTTAAAACGATTGTTGCGTCCGGATGGCGAATTTTTAGCGTCTGGCATCATTGATAATCGAGCGGATGAGCTTGAAGAAGGACTTAAAGATGCCGGATTCGAGATTATTGAACGTGTCTTAGATTCCGGGTGGATTTTATTTCGAGCGAGGTGGGCCAACTGTGAATCGGTTTAAGATTACAGAGCTTGGGAACGATGTCTTTTGGCTACGCGATTCAGAAAGAGAGCACCTTGTCCGGGTGCTTAGACTTTCGCCGGGAGACTTGGTCGTGGGGTTTGATAATTCTGGGAGGGAGTATACTGCTGTCATCCTGAAGATCGAAGACAAAAGTGTCACTTGTCGGATCCTTAGTACGGATCAGCCGGATGTAGAGGCCCATACTGCTGTGTATTTAGTGGCGGGACTTTCCAAAGGGGAAAAGATGGAATGGGTGATTCAGAAAGGGACTGAGCTGGGTATGCTGGGTCTTATTCCTTTGCGAGCCAAACGGTCAATTGTACATATTGAAGGAAGTAAAGCACAGGATAGGGTCGCTCGCTGGCAAAAAATTGCCTCAGAGGCTTCGAAGCAGTCTCATAGGGTTCAGGAACCCACTATTTTTAAGGTTTGTGATTGGAAGGATTTAGAGGGTAAGTTGCCAGAGGGAACTCAGTGGATTATTCCTTACGAAGAAGAAAAGACTCAACGCTTGGTTTCCGTGCTTAAGACGATGGATCCTCAGCGCCCTATTGCTCTGCTGATTGGTCCTGAGGGAGGGTTCGAGCAAGCCGAAGTTGCTTGGGCGCAAGAGCAGCTTGGAGCTCAAAGTGTTACGCTGGGTCCTAGAATTCTTCGGGCGGAAACGGCAGCGTTGGCAGCGTTGACGATGGTTTTGGCGAGTTATGGGGATTTGGGGTAGGGGACTTGTGTGTACATCGCTCGGTCATACGACGCAGAGCAAACTAACCGTTCAAGCTCCTAAAGGGGGAGCGGGGTCCATCCTTCGGCGATAGTATTATTTTAAAGAATGCGCCTACGGCGATAATCATCCTACGCCGGCAGGTATTGTCTGGAGAATAGCGGCTTCGGCGATACTCTCCACTGGAGAGTATCGTCACTGGAGACTATCGTGCCAAAAGCGCCGTCCTGCAAGAGGGTTAATACGTGCGAAGACAGTGTCTTCGGGCGCATTGGCGGCAGTGTACATCCTTGTACACTGCCCCGTGTATGGGGTCGCTTGAACGGAAGTTTGCTATTCTGCTTACGTAAAGACGTCGCTGCTGTATCACACTGCGTCCCGGGGCTAGGAACGCATAGAACGGACTGGAACGTTTAGTTCGACTTTGGAGATAGTTGAGAATTTATGTTTAGATAATTTGGGGGTTTAGGAGACGGCACATTTTATGTGCACCGTCTTGCTCTGGGGTCGATTAGACGGATTACGAACATGGGAAAAGGTGGAGCACGCCAAGAGGCTTTGTTTGCCATGTGGATGCAAGTCGGGGACGGTTCTTGACTTACACGTGTGTTGAGAATGCGTCCCGGGCATGAAAAGTATAGCCCTAATTTCGAGATAGTTGGGAAACCATGCTTGGATAACTTAGGGGATTGGGAGACGGCACATTTATGTGCACCGTCTTGTCTCTGGGGCCGATTAGACGAGCCACGAACCACGAAAAAAAGGTGGAGTATTATGTCTCAAGAAGTTGAACAGGTTAAAACACATCCGGCGATGTTCGAACCACGAACTACGAACCACGAACCACGAAAAGCCGTGTGTTTCGTTACTCTTGGCTGTAAAGTAAATCAAACCGAAAGCGAAGCAATGGCTCAACTTTTTCGAGAGGCAAAATATCAGGTAGTGGGTGCCTCGGAAGAAGCGGATGTTGTCGTTGTTAATACGTGTACGGTGACAAACACTGGAGATAGTAAATCCCGTCAGGTCATTCGTCGTATGATAAAGGCTCATCCGGAGAGCGTTGTTGTGGTCATGGGTTGTTATGCTCAAACGGCGCCGGGGGAAATTTTAGGGATTGAAGGGGTCGATCTGGTTCTAGGAAATCAGGACCGTGGTAAGATTCTTGAGTGGATCGAGCGTGTGAGAGCTGAGAGTAAGCCCCAGAATGCTGTGCGTGGGATTTGGGATGCGGAGGAATTTGAAGAGCTTCCGCAACTTAGTGAAGAGCATCGGACACGGGCGATGTTGAAGATTCAGGAAGGGTGTAATCAATTTTGTACCTACTGTATCATTCCTTATGCAAGGGGTCCCTTGCGCAGTCGTCTTCCAGAGAATGCGATTGCTGAGGCTCAGCGGCTAGTTAAAGAGGGATATCCTGAAATTGTCTTAACGGGGATTCATACAGGGTATTACGGACAAGATTTGGGAGGACATTGGAGTTTAGCTCGTTTGGTTGGCGAGTTAGATAAAATACCGGGGCTGGGTCGCTTGCGTCTGAGTTCTATTGAACCAATGGAATATACGCCGGAGTTAATTGAGAGTATTGTTACATCCAATAAGGTTTGCCCCCACTTACATATGCCTTTACAAAGTGGTAGTGATAAGGTGCTCGCTCGTATGAATCGTCCTTATAGTTTGAAACAATATCAAGAGCTCTTAGAGAGACTTCACCAGAGGATTCCTGATCTTGCGGTGACGACGGATATTATTGTCGGTTTTCCGGGGGAGACTGAAGAGGACCATGCCATGACACTTGATTTTGTGAGGTCCTGCGGCTTTTCCGGAATTCACGTGTTTCCGTATTCGAAACGAAAAGGGACCCCTGCAGCAGATTATCCGGATCAAGTCCCAAAGAAGATCAAAGATCAACGGGTGAAGGAACTATTGTTGGTCGCTCGAGATAGTCAAGAAACATTTATTCGCCGCTTTATTGGAAAACCGGTCGAAGTTCTGATCGAGTGGGTTGATCCGAAAGGGTGTGCTGTGGGGCATACACCCCATTATCTTCAGGTTCATCTGCCGTCATGTGAGGACGGGAAGCTGTGGTCAGCGGGGCAGTTTGTGACGGTGATTCTGGAGGAAGGTCAGTGTTCCGCAAAGCAATAACTTTGTTAAGGGGGCAATCCTTGTTTTTGTCGACAATAAATACCTGGCAAACAAAACGTCCCCATGCCAAGCTTAATTTAGTCAATTAAATTCTTTGATGGAATAAGATATGGGAGGAATAGAATTAAAATGTCGGATTGCATTTTTTGTAAAATTGCCCTTCATGAAGTTCCTAGCGAAATCTTCTTTGAAGACGACGAGATCCTTGCTTTCAAAGATATTCAACCCTTAGCGCCAGTGCATTTAATTGTAATTCCGAAAATCCATTTGCAGAGTCTTAATGATGTAACTCTGGAGCATGAACGATTAATGGGTCACCTTTTCGGCGTAATTCGTCGCTTAGCGAAGGAATTAGGAGTGGCTGAGACCGGTTACAGAGTGGTTACCAATACTGGAACAGATGGAGGACAGGTCGTGGGACACCTACATGTTCATTTGCTGGGAGGGCAGGCTCTCAATGCAACAATTGGGTGATTTTTAGAGAACGCAAAGTCACATTGACCTGTGGAAATCCAGTAACGACTGGTACGAGTGGCAAAGTGAACTTGACGCAACCCACTTCATCCAGTATAATAATAAAGTATATTTATGATGATCCAGTGGAGGGAGGGATAAGACAATGAGTGAAGTCAAAGTTGGTAAAAACGAATCCCTTGATGCCGCACTCCGCCGGTTCAAGCGTACTTGTCAAAAGGCAGGGGTTAGTGCAGAAGCTCGTAAGCACGAGGCATATGAAAAACCTAGTGTGAAGAGAAAGAAAAAGTCTGAAGCTGCACGGAAACGCAAGTTCAAGTAAGGAGTGTCTCGAATTGACCCTGAAAGATCGCCTCGTTGAGGATATGAAGGTTGCCATGAAGGCCAAAGAGGAGGGGAAGGTAAGACTTTCCGTCATTCGAATGGCTAGGGCGGCCATAAAAAATGCTGAGATCGATAAGAAAATTGAATTTAACGATGTTCAAGTCATTGAAGTATTGGCACGCGAATTGAAGCTGCGTCGGGATGCGCTTGAGGTTTTTGCACAAGCGGATCGCCCCGATAAGGTAAAGGCTCTAGAGGAAGAAATGGCCGTTCTTATGGATTACCTTCCTCAACAGCTTTCCGAAGGGGAAATTCGCCAGCTCGTTCAAGAGACAATCAACACTCTAGGGGCTTCGGGCCCTAAAGACCTCGGAAAAGTTATGGGAGCTTTAACACCTAAGACGAAAGGCCGTGCTGATGGCAAACTCGTTAATCAGGTTGTAAGAGAAATTCTCGGCGCATAACTTATTAGTTTTTGGCAAGAAAGGTCGGTTGCAATTTTATTGTAACCGACCTTTCCCCTTTTTTACTAAGAATTAGATAGTTAGGCTTGGACTATTTTTGCTCCTTCCCTCATAAATATTGAGAGAAGGAGGGGGCTCTTTTGTTCAAAAAAATTCAGACAAGTATGGGCGAAGTTTTGGATTTACCACCAGATGTGGTGGGAGAAGGTCCTAAAATTACCATAATTGGGCGGGGTCAAATCTTGGTCGAAAATTATTACAGCATTGTTAACTTCTCTGAAGAAGAAATTCGTTTGGAAACAGCTGAGGGAAATGTCTGTTTTAAAGGAAAGGGGTTAGTACTCAAAGTCATATTATCCACCGAACTGCAAATCGAAGGAGAACTTTCTTCCTTATCGTTTGTACCATGACAGAAAGAATAAGTTTTGGGTGGCATAAGCGCAACCAAAGACTTCCGACTGCGCCTGCAGGCTTGGCGCAAGTCAGGTTTTCTTTAGACGGGGAGAGATAAAGTAATGTTTGATTGGATACGGACGTTTTGGTATGGTCGAGTTCTTTTCTTTGCTAGGGGAGAACAATTGGCTCGTTTCATTAATCAAGCCCTAAAAGATGGCGTCATTTTTTATCATACGCAAAGGTCTAACCGAGGAATGCGAGCCCAGATTAAATTGGCAGATTTCCGGCGTTTGCGTAAGGCGGCTCGACTCACTCATACAAGAGTACACATTGTGGCCAAATATGGCTGGCCTTTTGTTGCCGCTCGTTGGTGGCGGAGGAAAGGACTTATAATTGGAATTTTCATAATAGCTTCGGTGTTAAGCGTAATGTCCCAATTAGTACTCTCAATTTCCGTGACGGGAAATCGAAACTTATTGTCGACTGACGTTTTAGAACGTGCTGAGAAAATTGGGCTGAAAACTGGGGTCTTTTCAAGGAATTTGGATTTAAACGGGATAGCTAGAACACTTCAAGAACAATTGCCAGATGCCGCATGGGTAGGGATCGAACGTCAGGGGACGGGTATTAAAATCAAGATTTCCGAGAAAATTCGTCCGTCCATTCCTGAAGAGGTGGGTAATCTTGTCGCTAGTCATGCAGGCGTTGTAAAGGAGATTATGGTAATTGAAGGAACCCCTCTGGTTCACGAAGGAGAAACCGTTCGAGCTGGGCAAGTGCTCATTAGAAAGCCGGAAGCTAATAATGTGAAGAATGCTAAACAGGCCTTGCCTGCTTCGGTAGCCAGAGGCTTCGTTCGTGCAAGAGTATGGTATAGTGCCGAAACTCAGATCCCGTTGGTGGAAGACAAAGTGGAGGAAAGTGGTAGAATTGCCACAGGGTGGGGTATAAAATTTGGTTCCCGCGTCATAATGGTAACAACGCAGGTTTCTCCTTTTGAGCAAGGAAGCGAAGAAGTGGTGAACGTATCTGTAAAACTGTGGAGGAATTGGCGATTCCCTGTCGAAGGTATTAAGGTAAAGTATATTGAACAGCGTAAAGTGCATTTTGAACGTTCAGTCTCAGAAGCCCTTCAATTGGCTGAACAAGATGCTCGGGCAGAAGTTCAGAAGAAAGTAACACCTAAGGTTCCGATTGTGCAAGAAACTGTCAAGGTGTTAACTAATAATACCGATACAGTACGCGTCCGGCTTGAGGTGGAAACTTATGAAGATTTGGCAGTATACGCTAATCCATAAGGATTTTGGATGGTTATTTAGGCTTGAAAGCGTTTAAACTTGGTAGGGGCACTTGGAAGTAGGATGATGGTATTGAAGTTTAGAACCGTTAAAAGTATTTGGATGAGGTTATCAAGTAGTATAGATTTTCTTAAACATCACACCACATGGCTACGCGCCATTGTTGGGGTGGTGTATTTTCTGTTATTTGTCGTTCTATTATCCTCCAATATTTTTGTCTCCACGCTTCAATTAGAAATAGGGGAGCCCAGTCCCCAACTGATCACTGCTCCATGGGATAAGGACATCGAAGATACTGTAGGATATTCTCGAGATCAAGATAAAGCAGCGAAAGCGGTTAAACCAGTTTACCAGCCTGATGAGGAGTATTTGAACTTATTGACTAAGGATTTAGAAAAAACGTTTACCACTTTGCGTGATACTTTGTCAACCACAGGGGATGATCGTACTCGCATTAATAAACTGAAACAAGCACAGCTGTTTATGGATTTACCAGAGAAAGTATTATCGTCTTTAGTAAAAATAAAACCGGATGATTTGAATGCAGTCGAACAGATCAGTAAAGGTATTATTCTAAGCAGAGCGAGCAATGTGGATTCCGGAGCTCGGATTGATGCGGAAATGCCTGGGTTTCGTGAGCGAACTAAAGCGGATCTTAGTCAGTCGGGGTTGAATGAAGAGGTAAAAGCTTTATTAAAGGTCTTTGTGGACCAAGAAATTACCAAACCAACTTTGATCGTGGATGAGGTGACAACAGACGCTTTAAGAACAACGGCCAAAAACCTAGTTAAAAAAAATGTGCTACGTTACAAGGCAAATCAAAAAATTGTCGGGCCCGGGGAGATTGTTGAGGAATCGGTTTACCAAGTCTTGAGGGCCTATGGTTTGATTAATAGTCATAATACCTGGAAATCAGCAGCAGGGATTGCGTTGATAGTTCTTGCTGGAATGGGAACAATTCTAGTATATTTGTTCCAGTATAAACGGGATATTTTGCGTTTGACCAATCGAATGGTGCTTATTGGGTTAACAATGAGTATTGTTTTGGCCATAGGGCGTGGGGTAATGGCCTTAAATTTAGGGCCTGATTATAATAATTTGTCAGGGATGCTCATTCCGGTTGCTTGGGCGACTATGTCAGTTGCGATTCTGATTGGTGTAGATGTCGCAATGCTGGTTTGCGTTGTCTTAGCGGTGTTTGCGGCTGTCCTAGTGGATCCTTCACTTTCGACTGCTTTCGGCTTGCAAGCAGGTTTGGTGGCTCTTTTTGGTGGAATCGTGGGAGTTTATAGTGTGTCCCATTTGAGTCAGCGTTCGGATTTGGCTCGGGCTGGGATATTTGTATCAGGGGTTAATATCTTGGTGATTAGCGGAATTGCCTTTAGCTCGGACATGCGGTTGATGGTCTGGGTGGTTGGGGTGATTTTGGGGATCGTGAATGGATTGGCCTCGTCGTTTTTAACGGTGGGGGCGTTGCATTGGTTTGAATCAGGATTTCGAATTACTTCTTCTGTACGGCTCTTAGAATTATCGAACCCGAATCGACCGTTGCTTAAACGCTTGCTGATGGAGGCACCAGGGACCTATCATCATAGTATTTTAGTAGGCAATTTGGCTGAGGCCGCAGCGGAAGCAGTTCATGCTGATTCGACTTTGGTAAGGGTTGGCTCGATGTATCACGATATTGGAAAGTTGAAACGCCCCTATTTTTTCATTGAGAATCAGTTTACCCAGGAAAATCCACATGATAAGATTGCTCCAACTTTAAGCTCGCTTATCATAACGTCTCATGTCAAGGATGGTTTAGAATTAGCAAAGGATTATAAACTTCCACAGCAAATTCAAGAAATTATCTCCCAGCATCATGGAGACAGTCTGGTCAGTTTCTTTTATCATAAGGCCCTTGAGGACAATGAAAATGTTCCAGAGGAGGCTTTCCATTACGAAGGCCCAAAGCCTCAGACCAAAGAAGCCGCGTTGGTTGCCTTGGCGGACAGTGTGGAAGCAGCAGTGCGGTCTATGAGACAGCCTACACCGGGGCGGGTTGAAGGTCTAGTTCGCAAGATTGTTAAGGACAAGCTACATGACGGTCAATTAGATCAATGTGATTTGACGTTTCAAGATTTAGATCGAATTGCGATGGCTTTTGTCCGTGTTTTGAGTGGAATTTTCCACTCCCGTGTAGAATATCCGGAGATACCAAGTACCCGGGAGCATGGAAGCGCCAGTTTGAATAAGAAACTCTTGGGAGAGGCTGATCAAGAGGACGGTAACGGTCCTCAAATGGATAACTTACTGGAGAATCGAGAAGGGTCTGCCAGAAATTGAGCTTCCTCAAGAGAGGTACAGTAGGCCTATTCGGGATAATTCTTAGAGGTGCTAAGATAAAAAAGAATCTTTTAAGGGGGGAAGGATAAATCACTTCCTGTTTTAAGCACAGAGAAGGTTTGTCCGAAGACGTGATTTTGGATATCTCTTGGGAAGAGGAGTCTATTCTATTGGAACAGCAGGACGTTCTCTCCGCTTTGCTAAATAACGCTATTAATGAAGCTATCCACTTATCCGGTGGGCCTGATGAGGCTGAAGTGAGCTTAATGTTGGTTAATGATCAGCGCATTCATACGTTAAATATGGAGTATCGAGGAGTGGATCGAGCAACGGATGTTCTTTCTTTTGCCTTGCAAGAGGAAATGGATGAGGAACCCGATTCAGAGTTTGAAGATGATATGCTGGGAGATATTGTTATTTCCGTTGAAAGGGCAAGGGAGCAGGCCGAGGAATATGGGCATTCTTTTGAGCGGGAGATTGTTTACCTAGCTGTTCATGGGGCGCTTCATTTATTAGGGTATAATCATGAAGAAGAAAACGATAAGCAAGAGATGCGCAGCAAGGAAGAAGAGGTAATGGCCAAATTAGGGTTAGAGAGAGTATAGCTAATACCAAGTCTTTTAGTTTAGGACGAGAGATGGAGGAAAGTATGGGGAGATACCAGAAACCGGGATTTTGGCGCAGTCTCAATCAAGCTTGGCGAGGATTACTCTATACATTGAAAACCCAGGGACATATGCAGTTTCACGTGTTCGCTGGGACGCTTGTCTTGGGCTTTGCTTGGTGGTCCAAGGTTTCACGTTTTGAATGGCTGATTCTTATTTTAGCGATTGGCTGTGTACTCGGTGCAGAAGTTATGAATTCAGCGGTTGAAATTGTTGTGGATATGGTACAACCAAACTTTCACCCTCTTGCGGGAATGGCTAAAGACGTGGCTTCAGGAGCAGTCTTAGTAACTTCAATTCAGGCTGTTATAATTGGGATCACTATTTTTGCCCCTTTGTTGTATCGCTTTGTGGGTAAGGCTTTCTAGAAAGGAGTTGTTTGCTTAAATGCTTGATCCAAAGCTTAAGCAAGAACTTTATAATCAGGCCCAAACAGCATATGGACAGGCTTATGTACCGTATTCTCATTATCCCGTTGGTTCGGCGGCACTTTTTTCATCTGGGAAGATTTATAGTGGCTGTAATGTGGAAAATGCCAGTTATGGTTTAACAGTTTGCGCAGAACGAAACGCAATTTTCCAAGCTGTGGCTCAGGGAGAGCGAAAACTGATAGGTATCGCGATTGCAGTACCGACTGATGTATTTCCATCCCCGTGTGGTGCTTGTCGACAAGTGATTCGCGAGTTCGCTGAGGATTGCCCCGTATTTTTAATTAATGGGCAGGGTGAAACGAGGGTGACTAGCTTGAAAGCGCTGTTGCCGGAGGCGTTTGGGCCGGAGTTCATCGAACTTGTGTGAGGGACTTGCGTGTACATCGCTCAGTCTTACGACGCAGAGCAAACTAACCGTTCAAGCTCCTTAAGGGGGAGCGGGGTTCATCCTTCGGCGATAGTATTATTTTAAAGAATGCGCCTACGGCGATAATCATCCTACGCCGGCAGGTATTGTTTGGAGAATAGCGGCTTCGGCGATACTCTCCACTGGAGAGTATCGTCACTGGAGACTATCGTGCCAAAAGCGCCGTCCATGGCGCATTGGCGGCAGTGTACATCCGCTGGCCCGAAGACACTGTCTTCGCACGTATTAGCCTTCTTGCAGGATGGCCGAGTGTCCCTGTAGCCAAGGATGGCGAGAAGGGACCTTGTACACTGCCCCGTATTGGGGTCGCTTGAACGGAAGTTTGCTAGTCTGCTTACGTAAAGACGTCGCTGATGTATCACACTGCGTCCCGGGGCTAGGAACTGGTTGGGTAATGCTTTGAGGATGGTTGAAGAAGGAGTACGTAAGTGGGTTGGCGGCCATTTATGGGCACCGCCTGGTTTGGGCTTAGGGACCTTATGTAGGTACATTGTGATCTTAGCTTGTGTTAAGATATGCGTACGAAATGCGAGTTGTATAGTCGCCATGACTTAAGGTTATGGTAATGAACATTAGAAAATAAATAAAGTAATAGATAGGGAAGTGACTTCACAGTTGGTTTCAACATCATCAAAAGAATTCCGTTCTGGTTTTGTGTCCGTAATTGGTAGGCCTAATGCGGGTAAATCGACCTTGCTTAATCATTTATTGGGGCAGAAAGTGCTGATTATGTCAGATAAGCCTCAAACCACCCGAAATCGTATTCAGTGTATTTTGACGGAAGAACGAGGACAGATTGTCTTTTTGGATACTCCAGGAATTCATAAACCCAAACATAAGTTAGGGGAATATATGGTCGGTAAGGCCAAGGAATCTATGCGCGAAGTGGATCTTATCCTTTATATTGTGGATCTTTCCGCCGAATATGGTCCGGGCGAAGAGTATATTATTGAGATGCTAAAGCAAACGAAGGTTCCCTGTGTACTAGTCCTAAATAAGGTTGATTTATTGGCGACGAAGGATCTGTTGATGCGTAAAATTCAACAATTTGCTGCTCTTGTTGATTTTAAAGCGATTGTTCCTATTTCGGCAAAGACCGGGGAAAATTCGGATGAACTGTTAAACGTGATTTTTGCGCAACTTTCTAAAGGACCCATGTATTATCCTGAAGATGAAGTAACTGATCAGCCGGAACGCTTTATCATGGCGGAACTGGTGCGCGAAAAAGTGCTTCAGCTGACCCACGATGAAATTCCTCACTCGATTGCAGTGGTGATTGAAGAGGTAGAAGAAAAGAAGACCCTGGTTAAAGTGAGAGCGTTGATTGTGGTTGAACGTGAATCTCAAAAGGGGATCGTTATTGGAGCAGGTGGGAAACAGCTCAAGGAGATCAGTAGTTTAGCTCGTCTGGACATTGAGGCCTTATTAGGTAGTAAGGTGTTCTTAGAAGTTTGGGTTAAAGTTAAAAAAGATTGGCGAAATCGAATGGACAGTTTACGTAATTACGGATATGGAAAGGAACGAGAGTAAGATGAATCTTGCAGGTATGACGGATCATACGTTATTAAAGCCGCAAGCGGCGGAAAAGGATATTGTTGCGCTCTGTCATGAAGCTCAATTACATAAGTTTGCGACGGTTTGTGTCAACCCGATTTACGTTCAAACTGCGGCTAAGCTCCTACACGGCACAGGGATTGGAGTTGCTGCTGTCGTGGGCTTTCCTTTGGGGGCAACGTTTACTGAAGTGAAAGTCCAAGAGGTTTTTATGGTCAAAGCACATGGTGGTAAAGAAGTGGATATGGTTATCAATATCGGTTGGGCTAAGTCTGGCCATTGGGATGCGGTAGAACAAGATATTGTTCGTGTGGTTGAAGCGGCTCACGGGTGTGGATTAATTATTAAGGTAATTATTGAAACTAGTTTACTTACGGAAGATGAGAAAAAAATGGTGGCTGAGATTGTGAAACGTGCAGGAGCAGATTACATTAAAACCTCGACTGGTTTTGCCGGAGGGGGAGCCACGGTTGAGGATGTGCGAAATCTTAAAGCGTGGGTAGGGGAAAATGTTAAGGTTAAGGCGTCAGGTGGAATCAGGACTAAGGAGTTTGCGCTTGAGCTTATCCAAGCAGGAGCGGAACGCTTGGGAACTAGTGCCGTCCTTGTGTGATACAACGCTCGGTCTTACGACGCAGAGCAAACTAACCGTTCAAGCTCCTAAATGGGGAGCGGGGTACATCCTTCGGCGATAGTATTCTTTTAAAGCACACGCCTACGGCGATAATCTCCACTGGAGACTATCGTGCCAGACTCGCCATCCTTGGCTCGGTTGGCGGCAGTGCACATCCCTGTGCACTGCCCCGTGTTTGGGGTCGCTTTCACGGAGTTTGCTATTCTGCTTACGTAAAGACGTCGCTGATGTATCACACTGCGTCCCGGGGCTTGGAACGAGGAACGTAATAACGGGGATAGTTACGTTTACTAGGGAGGCGGCACATTTTATGTGCACCGTCTTGAATAAGACCGAAAAACGAGCTTAAATGTATAGTGCTGTCATATATACATAAAATAGAAAGGGTGAGTGGGCGTGGCCGTTTATCATGCGGACGCGTTAGTGATCCGTAGTAAACAATTAGGTGAGTCGGATCGAGTGCTCACTCTTTTTTCTCGTGAGATGGGGAAGCTTCAAGCTGTAGCAAAAGGGGTGCTTAAACCTAAAAGTCGTCAAAGGGCTGGGGCTCAGTTGTTTACTTATGGAGATTATCTGATCCATCGGGGGAAAACGTTGGATACTATTAGTCAGTGCAGCCCGAGGGAAAGTTTTCCTTATCTTTGGAATGATCTTGATCGATCGTTTGCGGCGACAGGTATTGTTGAACTTTTAGATATTTCGACGATTCCGGCACAGCCAAACTCAGAACTTTTTGCACTTACATTGACCTGTTTGTTTTTACTGGAGCATTTTGAACCTACTCTTGTCCTTAGTGCTTATGCATTAAGGTCGATGGCGTTGTTGGGTTATCGTCCGCGTTTAGAGGAATGTGCCGAGTGTGGTGTTGCTGTAAAGGGTGAGCGAATGTTTTTTAGTTCTGTGGCGGGTGGTACGCTCTGTGGAAATTGTTTAGAGAACAATTCAGGCCGTTGGATTCGGGCAGGAAGTATTGCTTTTATGCGTCAACTGATTCGGGCGGATATTACTAAGTTGGACCGCTTGCGTTGGAATGATTGGATGCGACAAGAAATTGTGGAGACGTTGCGGATTTACCTAGAGAATAGATTTGAACGGCCTCTCAAATCCTGGCGGATGGGAAGTTTGACACGGGTTGAAGTGAGTGAACAATATGATGTAAAGGAAGGGAAAAACAATGATTGAGCCGTTGACGGAACTTGAAAAGGTGGATATTTTACGGGAGCGTATGGGAATAGGGTATGAAGAGGCTCGTAATGCGCTGAATTTGGCTCAAGGAGACGTTGTAAAGGCTTTAGATGATCTGGACAAGGCTCAAAAGGGAGAAGGACGGGTGTGGGAATTCAAAGGTCCGGGGAATGGAATGTGGGATGGCATTAGATCTTCGATGGTAAATATTAGTCACTCCACAATTAGTCTGAAAAGACACGAAAATACGATTGTAAGCCTTTCGGCTCCTTTGGGTTTAGCCTTGGCGTATACGGTATGGAGGAAGCCGAGTTTAAGAATGCTCGCGCTTTTAGGCGCTGTTGGGGCAGCGATTAACCATTTTGAATTGGAAGTTTCGTCTGAACAAAAGTATCCTTATGATGAGGCTACGGAAGAATTTTAGAAGAAAGAGAAAACAAATGCATTTTATCGAGTTGATAAAGAAATATATCCCCTACAATGAGCAAGAAAGAAAGGATAAAGCAGTTATATTACACTGTATTGAGCTATTCGAGGATGTTTTAACTAGGGATAATGAGATTACTCATGTTACGAGTTCGGCGTTTGTCGTTAATAGTACCAAAGAAAAAGTGCTCGTGGTTCATCACAATATCTATAATTCATGGTCTTGGACAGGTGGTCATGCGGACGGGGAAGTTGATTTATTAGCGGTTGCCATTAAAGAATTAAAGGAAGAGACCGGAGTGGAAAATTGTCACTTGGCTACTCCAGGAATATTCTCTTTGGATATACTCCCAGTGTTAGGACATATTAAACGAGGAGAATATGTGTCCCCTCATCTACATTTATCTGTTGCTTTTTTGATTGAAGCGGATGAAACTGACGTTTTGAGTATTAAAGAAGATGAAAATAGTGGGGTCAAATGGATTCCGTTAAAGGAATTAAAGGTCTACAGTAATGAACCTCATATGCACAAGGTGTATGACAAGTTTATTTCTAAAATTAAAGAGTATGGGAGTTAGGTTCTTCCATATGACAATAAATCCTGCCTTCAGTTTATGAAGGCAGGATTTATTGTTACAGGTTAGTACTGCTAATCGTTTGCTCAAAAAGCGGATTAGACTAGACCTGTTTGCCAATTGACGTGGCATTTAAATTAGGCCTTGGGCCTTAAGCCACTCGTTGGCAACATCTTTAGCCGCTTTCTTATCCAGATCAACTTTAGCGTTTAGCTGCTGCATTACTGAATCATCCAGCTTGCCTGACAAAGAGTTAAGAGCATCTGCAAGCTCCGGATGTTTGGTTAAAGTATCATTACGCACAATAGGAGCAGCATAATAGGGTGGAAAGAACTGCTTGTCATCCTTTAGCACTTGCAGATCAAAGGCCACAATTCTTCCGTCTGTAGCATAGGCAGGACACACGTCCGCTTTACCGTCTTTGACGGCACTGTACATAAGGCCTGCATCCATTGCCTTAACATCCTTGAATTGTATGCCATACAATTTTTGAATACCCTTATATCCGTCATCCCGCTCAAGGAATTCCGGCTCAGACGCCATTACTAAATCAGGTGCATGCTTTACCAGATCACTGAAGGTTTTAACACCTAACTTTTCTGCCTCGGCTTTTCGCATCGTCAGCGTATAGGTATTATTAAACCCAAAAGGCTTGAGCCAAGTAATGTCTTTCGTTTCTTTGTACATTTTGCTTACCTTAGCATAAGCTTCATCTGGGTCAGTTATGACCTCTTGTTCAAGTTGTACAGTCAAAGCCGTCCCTGTGTATTCAGCATAGATGTCAATATCTCCAGCATCTAATGCTTTCGAGGCAACCATTGTTCCTCCGAGCCAGGGTTTAGGTTCGACTTTAAGATCAGTTTTAGCCTCAACCACTCCAGCCATTAAGTAGACTAAAATGTCTTGCTCCGTAAAGTTCTTTCCACCAATTTTTATAGTGTCCCCCGCTCCTACTTTATCATTAGCTGAGCAACCAACTAAACTAAGAACCAATAGCAATACAACCGCTAAAACCCCATACATCTTTGTCTTTTTCATAAATTTCCTCCTTAAGTTATTGATTCCTCTAAAGCGATTTAGAGTTCTGCTTTAATTTACTACTTAGCCCTTGCTGCCTCTAGGCGTTACCTTTACTTCAATCCATTTGAACAAATAATCAAACATTAAGGCTAACAGTGCAGCCGGGAGTGCCCCTGCTAGAATCAGCTCATTGCTTGACATTGAAACCCCTCTGAATATCAGATCTCCCAACCCGCCGGCTCCAATCAAGGCAGCAAGAGTCGCAACACCTACAATAAGAACGGTAGATGTCCTGATCCCAGCGATAATAACAGAGAGAGAAAGAGGTATTTCTACCATAATTAATACCTGGCTTGAAGTCATACCCATACCGACTCCTGCTTCAATAGCAGCTTGGTTTACCCCCACTATACCCGTATAAGTATTACGAATAATGGGCAATAATCCATAAATAGTTAAGGCCACAATAGCAGGGAAAAATCCTATGCCTATTAGGGGGATCATTAAACCAAGCAGGGCAAGGCTTGGAATTGTTTGTGCTACGGCCGTCACGCCAATGATCGTTTCGGCTAATTTGCGATAACGGGTTAGTATGATTCCTAATGGAACAGCAATAATAATCGCGAAAAAGAGGGCAACAAATGTTAACTCAATATGCTCAACAAAAGCTGTAGCGATAGCCGGCCAACGCTCCTGGAGAATTGACAAAAATTCCATAGCTCCTTCCTTTCTAGGAATCCATTGTTCCATTTCCGTATTTATCTGCCATGACATCGACTAAACTCGCTCTGGTAATAACACCTACCAGCTCTCCTTCAGCACTGAGCACAGGCAGGTTGGAGACATTGTTTTCACTGATGATATCTATGGCCTCGCTTAAGGGCCGGTTTCTCTGAATTGTAGCAAAATCCGTTACCATAATATCCTTGAGGGTTAACTTTTCGTCACGGTAATGTTGCTGGATATCCCATGCTTTGACAATACCCAGATATTTATTTGACGGTCCAGTTATGAGTAAGCTATCAACTTTTTGTTTTTGCATAAGCTTGATAGCCTCTGCCAAACCGCGGCTAGGACCGGCTGTAACGGGTTTAATCATTACCTCTTCAACATCAGGTAGGATTCCGGCGGCATTGAGTCTGTCTTCTCCTATAAAGGAGCGTACAAAATCATTGGCCGGGTGGCGTAGGATGTGGTCAGGGCTGTCTAGTTGGACTATCTTGCCGTCTTGCATAATGCAAATACGATCCGCAATTTTAAGGGCTTCATCCATATCGTGAGTGACGAAGACGATAGTTTTCTTAATTTCCTGTTGCAGTCGAATCAGCTCATCCTGTAGTTGTTCGCGGCTGATTGGATCTAAGGCACTAAAGGGCTCATCCATTAATATAATTGGCGGTTCAGCGGCTAGAGCTCGAATCACTCCTACCCTTTGTTGTTGACCACCGCTTAGTTCTGCGGGATAACGATCGCGATATACATTCGGATCTAAGCCGACCATAGATAAAAGATCATCTACTCTCTGTTGGTAGCTTGAAGGATTTACTTTTTTGAGTTTCGGTACTAAGGCTACATTTTCACCAATTGTCATATGGGGTAAGAGTCCAATATGCTGGATGACATACCCAATATTACGCCGTAACTCAACGGGATTTTCCTTACTGATATCCTTATTCCCTATCCAGATTATACCTTGTGAAGGTTCGTTTAATCGGTTAATCATTTTCATTGTGGTCGTTTTACCACAGCCACTGGGACCGATCAACACAAACAGTTCCCCTTCATCAATGTGAAAAGATAGGTTATCCAAGGCTTGAAATCCGTCCGAGAATACTTTGGATACTTTATCAAACCGTATCATTATTAACACCTCCTTTTGAATCAAAATCACTAACTTTAGATTTATTTATATTACATCTTACAACTCATTTCACTGAGTGAAGTTGTCTGTGATATTTTACCACCTATTATCTTACCGTGCAACCGCAAGGGAGCCAGATCTCCATAAGATATCTGACTTTCCCTAATATAACTCCGGTTATCGTCGTGTATGCTCAAAATTACAAAAAGTCACTTCACATTTTGTTTTCTTTATATATTACAGTTGGGTAAAGAGGTAAATTTGACACAATTTCTTCTTCAGCATATAATAATTTAAATTGATACCTTAATATGCGATGATGAGAAAGAAGTTCACGAATCCTCTCTTAAGCGAGTTCGGGTGGGTGGAAGCCGAATGAGAAAAGTGGATGGGGCAACTCTGAGCACATAACAACGAAGGGGACCCTGAGGGGTCAAACAGGGTGGAACCGCGGGAACAAGCTCTCGTCCCTGTAGCTTTAAAATGCTACGGGGGTGAGGGCTTTTTTATTCGTTTTTGTCCAAGGGCCATATATAAGATAGCTTTCTACAAGGTCATTCTCGCCATCCTTGGTATTAGTCATCGCGATGCCTTGTCATCCATGGCCAGCGATTTAAATTCGAACGTCCTTGTTCGGGTCATGGTCAGCACATAAGCTTAGCCAATCCCAACTCGAAAGCTAATTGGAGGGTAAGCGAGTTACAAGTAAGTAAAAAGTAGTTGACTGAGTATGAAATCGGCTGATGCAAGTTTCAAATCGAAAGAGTACAAATCGAAAGAGTACAAATCGAAAGAGTACAAATCGAAAGAGTACAAATCGAAAGAGTACAAATCGAAAGAGTACAAATCGAAAGAGTACAAATCGAAAGAGTACAAATCGAAAGAGTGCAAGTCAAAAGAATGCAAGTCAAGAACCGTCCCCAACTTGCACACGTAATTAATAATAATTATACGAGGAGGCAGACTATGAAGTTTCAAGACATTATCCTTACGCTTAACCAGTTTTGGGGAGAACAAGGCTGTATTATTGCCCAACCCTATGATGTAGAAAAAGGGGCCGGTACCATGAACCCCGCGACCTTTTTACGTGCTCTCGGACCAGAGCCTTGGAATGTGGCGTATGTTGAGCCGTCACGTAGACCCACGGACGGACGGTATGGAGAAAATCCTAATCGCTTACAGCATTATTTCCAATACCAAGTTATTCTGAAGCCCTCACCTGACAATGTTCAGGAGCTCTATTTGCAAAGTTTAGAGCGCTTGGGGATTAACCCCAAAGAGCATGATATCCGTTTTGTAGAAGACAACTGGGAGTCTCCAACTTTAGGTGCTTGGGGGCTAGGCTGGGAGGTCTGGTTGGATGGCATGGAAGTGACACAGTTTACGTATTTTCAACAGTGCGGGGGGATTGACTGTAAACCAGTTTGCGCTGAGATCACCTATGGTCTGGAACGTCTGACCACCTATATTCAAAACAAAGATAGTGTTTACGATATAGAGTGGGTCGGAGATATCACCTACGGTGATATCTATCTGCAAAATGAAATCGATTACTCACATTACAACTTTGAAGTGGCAGATATAGAGGCCTTACAGACTTGGTTTGAGATGTACGAGCGTGAGGCGAAGCGGGTCGTGGAAAAAGGACTGGTGCTTCCTGCTTATGATTACGTGTTGAAATGCTCGCATACGTTCAATCTGCTTGAGGCCCGCGGGGCAATCAGTGTCACGGAACGAACAGGTTATATTGCTCGGGTGAGGGCGCTAGCTCGCCTTTGTGCACAGGCTTATGTGGAGCAACGAGAGAGACTGGGCTTTCCTTTATTAAAGAACGCTGTTGTGAAAGAGGTGAAGTAAGATGGTGAACGATTTTTTGCTGGAACTTGGAATGGAAGAAATCCCCGCTAAATTCTCCCCAGGGGCAATGACCCAGTTGGAAGAACAGGCACGCAAACGTTTTAACGAGCTCCGCTTAACATTTACTGAAATTAACATCTTTGCAACCCCACGCCGTCTCGCACTTTTAGTGACAGGTCTGGAGGAGAAACAAAAGGATTTGTCTATAGAAGTTAAAGGGCCGGCTTTAAAAGCGGCTTATGATGCGAGTGGCGTACCAACGAAGGCAGCCCAAGGGTTTGCCAGAGGGCAGGGAGTCATAGTAGAAGATCTCTTTGTACAAGAAGTCAATGGGGTGCCTTATGTTTTTGCTCGTAAATCGGAAATTGGGGTGGAGACCCGGACGCTTCTCCCTCAGTTAGCCATTGGCCTTATTAATGCTCTCCATTTTCCAAAACCGATGCGCTGGGGGACCCTTGATTTTCGTTTCGCTCGGCCAATTCGCTGGATTGTAGCGCTTTATGGGACAGAGCTTGTTTCCTTTGAGTTTGTTGGACTTGAGTCTGGACGCATTTCGCGTGGACATCGCACTTTGGTGACTGGCGGTGTCTTGATTGGTGAACCCTCCGATTATCGTGAAGCTCTGCGTCAGGCGTATGTTATTGCAGATCCAAAAGCACGTAAAGCTAATATCCTAACCCAAATCAAGGTCCTTGCCGAGAAGGTGGGTGGCGAGGTGCCTGAAGATGAAGAACTCTTGGATGAAGTCATCCACCTTGTCGAGTACCCGACCGCTTTATTAGGTGAAGTGGCGGCTGAATATATGCATTTACCTGAGGCTGTGATCACAACACCTATGCGGGAGCATCAACGGTATTTCCCGGTCAGAACTAAAGCGGGAGAACTTTTACCTTATTTCATTACGGTGCGCAACGGCAATGATTTTGCCTTAGATACGGTTAAAGCGGGAAATGAAAAAGTGCTAAAGGCTCGTTTAGAAGATGCCGCTTTCTACTATAGAGAAGATCAAAAAGTTCTCCTTGCAGAGCTGGTTTCAAAGTTGGGAAAAATTGTTTATCACGAAAAACTAGGGACGGTCGAACAACGGGTCAATCGTTTACGTGGCCTGTCTCAGTTTATGGCAGAAGAGCTGGGGTTCGAAGTTAGCAAGCAAGAAGTCATTGACAGGACGGCTTTTTTAGCGAAAGCGGATTTGGTCACTCTAATGGTCAGCGATTTTCCAGAACTGCAGGGAATTATGGGGGCAGATTATGCAAAGGCTAGTGGAGAGAACCCAGAGGTCTGTCAAGGGATACTTGAGCATTATCAGCCTCGTTTTACAGGTGACGGGTTGCCTGCCTCGGATTCAGGTCGAGTGGTTAGTATTACCGACAAATTGGATGCGATTGTTGGAGCGTTTAGTATTGGCATTCAGCCTACCGGGTCCCAAGACCCTTATGCACTGAGACGGCAAGCGCAGGGCATTATCGCTATCCTTTTAGATTCAGGATGGGATCTCTCCCTAACTCAGCTTTTAAGGAAGTCTTATAGCCTTCTCGAAGAGCAAGGGGTAGAGTTGTTGCCTATAGCGGATATTGAGCCTTTATTACTGGACTTCTTCCAACAGAGGGTGCGTTTTGTGCTACTGGAAAAAGGGCTCCGTTATGATACTGTCGACGCGGCATTGGCGTCAGGGAGTGATGACGTGAATCGTGCTGTGAAAAGAGCTCAGCTACTTTCCGTCAAACGGGAAGAAGAAGCATTTATACTCTATGCCCAAACCTATACGCGTTGCTTTAATCTGACTAAAAAAGAATCCGCTCTGACGTTAGATTCATCGATACTGGTAGATGAGACTGAAATTGCGTTGGCAAAAGGGATAGTCGAGCGTAGAGAGCGGTTTGATCAGAGCATAGCGCAGGGTGATTATGAGGAGGCTTATGACTTAGCATGGGAACTCGTCCCGCAAATCGAAGCCCTTTTCCTAGCGGTCATGATTATGGTGGAAGATGAGACTTTAAAAAGGGCTCGCTTGGCATTGCTAAGTCAGTGTGTGGAAATCTTGGGTTGTTTGGGAGATTTAAGTGTTTTAGCATAAGTGAAAGCGACTTGTTAAAGCGGAAATCTTATGAGTGGATCAGGAACATGAAATATAGAGGGCTGTAACTTACATGTGTTCAAACTTTGTTCGCATGTAAGTTACAGCCCTTTTTTCGGTTAGTCAGACCCCCTTGCAGCTTTGCACCATGCCGTATCTTTGACGTTAAGTTATTATTAATAGTGAGCATATAAAAAATATAGGTTTTATATGCTCACTATCTAGTCAAAAAATAATATAATATGATATAATCAAGCGCGTAAGGCTTCATTAGTATGTCACATTACGGTTTGATAGAAACATTAAGGGGTGAAATGGGTTGGAATGGACGGAACGTCAACAGCGAATTGTAGAGATCGTGAAAGCCTCAGGCCCCATCACTGGTGAAAAGATTGCGGCAATGCTGGATTTGACGCGAGCCACTCTCCGCCCGGATTTAACCATTTTGACGATGTCCGGTGTCTTAGTGGCCAGACCGCGCGTTGGGTATTCCTATCGAGAAGATCTCGCGCCTTCCCCAATTATGGAGAGAATGTTACAGCTACGGGTCTGCTCGTTTAAATCTATGCCTGTTACGGTTCTGGAAAATGCCAGTATCTATGAAGCGACGGTTGCAATGTTTACGCAAAACGTCGGAAGTTTAACCGTAGTTGGGCCAGACAGGATCCTTTTAGGAATGATCTCTCGGAAAGATATAATGAAAGCTTCTTTGGGGAAAATTGACCTTCAACAAGTGCCTGTCGGTGTGATTATGACGCGTATGCCAAACATTTATATGACGACCTCGGATGAACCAGTCTTAAGTGCTGCTAAGAAATTGGTACAACATCAAGTTGACAGTTTGCCAGTGGTGGAAGGGTATGTGGACGAGAAGGGTAATGAATGCTATGAAGTCGTCGGCCGGTTTACCAAAACAAATGTCACTAAGCTCTTTGTAGAAATTGCGGAAATCCGATAAGAATTCTGAAAGCGGAAGCCAGAGGCCAAAAAAGGAAACCTGGTACATAGAGTCCAAAAGTAAGGATGCTGAGGTTAGAACTTTAGGCCCACCGAGCACTCCACTTGTGTAGAAGTGGGGGCTCACGACTGAACGAAATTCGGAGGTGTGTATGTGGCGACTCAAATGGCGGTAATTTATGTCATTTCAGATGCACTTGGAGAGACGGCTGAGTTTGTAAGTAGGGCTGCGGCAGCACAATTTATTGGCGTAAAGACTCGGATTCGCCGGGTTCCCTATGTGCGGGATCAAGCCCATTTGGAAGATATAATGGAAGAGGCTATTGCCGAGCAAGCAATTTTAGTCTATACCCTTGTACTTAAAGATCTTCGTGATTATTTAGAGAGAAAGGCCTTTGAAAAGGGGCTTAAAACGGTTGATATTTTAGGGCCGCTGATTGGTGCTCTAAGTTATCAAACGGGTATGGATCCCACTCATACACCGAACATTATCCATCGCCTTGATGAACAGTATTTTCGCAAGGTAGAAGCGATCGAATTTGCTGTTAAATATGATGATGGGAAAGACTCACGCGGGGTACTTTATGCTGATGTTGTGCTGATAGGTGTTTCTCGAACTTCGAAAACTCCACTCAGTATGTATTTGGCGCATAAAGGTCTCAAAGCAGCTAATATTCCGCTGGTTCCAGAAGTTAATCCGCCTGAGGAACTTTTCCAAATTCCATCACGGAAGGTAATTGGTTTGACTTTGCGGCCGGAATTGCTCAACCAGATTAGAACTGAACGCTTAAAGACTTTAGGGCTGGGAGCAACTTCTGATTATGCTAATCTTGACCGAATTATGCGAGAGTTGGAATATGCACGAGGCATCATGAAACGTATAGGTTGTCCCATCATCGATGCTACGGGTAAAGCTGTTGAAGAAACCGCGAGTATTATCTTAGAAATTTTATTTAAGGGGGATCGAAATGAGTAAAAAATATGTTTACTTATTCCAAGAAGGTAAGGCTGCTATGCGTGATTTGTTGGGTGGAAAAGGAGCCAATTTGGCTGAGATGACGCAAATTGGTTTGCCGGTCCCTCCAGGATTTACGATTACTACGGAAGCTTGTAACGAGTATTACATCAATGGCGAGAAATTGCCGGATGGGGTATGGGAAGAAGTTTGGCCAGCTTTGGCCGAGGTTGAAGCAGCGACTGAAAAACTCTTTGGAGATCCGAAAAACCCACTGCTCGTTTCTGTAAGGTCTGGAGCGAAGTTCTCAATGCCCGGTATGATGGACACAGTGCTCAATTTGGGGCTTAATGATGAGACTGTGGTTGCTTTGGCCGAGAATACACAGAATGAACGTTTTGCTTGGGACTGTTATCGACGTTTTATCCAGATGTTTGCTGATGTCGTCTTGGAAGTGGAGCATTACAATTTCGAACAAATTCTTGAGATCGCCAAGGAAAAACAGGGTGTCCAGTATGACTCCGAACTTTCTTCGGAAAGCCTTAAATGGATGGTCAGTGAATATAAAAAGAAGATTGAACGTAAAACCGGGAACCCGTTTCCTATGGATCCTAGGATTCAGTTAGAGCAAGCGGTTTTAGCCGTTTTTCGTTCGTGGAATAATGATCGTGCTAATGTTTATCGGAAAATCAATAATATTCCTCATGACATCGGGACTGCGGTCAATGTTCAGTCTATGGTCTTTGGAAATATGGGATCTGATTCAGGCACGGGCGTGGCCTTTACCCGTAATCCTTCGACTGGAGAAAGTGCACTTTATGGCGAATACCTGATGAATGCTCAAGGGGAAGACGTGGTTGCAGGAATAAGGACCCCAAACCCGATAGCTACTTTGGCTCAGGAAAATTTGGAGATTTATAACCAGTTTGTGGAGATCTCCAAACGTTTGGAGTTCCATTATCGGGATATGCAAGATATCGAATTTACGATCGAGCGCGGTAAACTTTACATGCTTCAGACTCGAAATGGCAAACGAACTGCCTCTGCGGCTATCCGAGTGGCTATCGAACTTTTCCATGAAGGGGTCATTACTAAAGAAGAAGCTGTCATGCGGATTGAGCCGGATCAATTGGACCATTTATTACATCGCCGTATGGACACGGGTTCAAAGCTCCAAGTTCTGGCCAAAGGCTTGCCTGCTTCACCAGGGGCTGCTTCAGGAAGGATCGTCTTAAGTGCCGAGGAAGCTGAACGGTTAGGAAATCTTGGCGAGAAAGTGATTTTAGTGCGTACTGAAACTACCCCAGACGATATTCGTGGCATTTTGGCAGCACAAGGGATTCTAACAAGTCGGGGTGGTATGACGAGCCATGCGGCTGTTGTATCCCGTCATATGGGCAAACCAGCTGTCTGTGGGTGCGATGCCTTGAAGATAGACTATACGCAAGGGTTGTTCGTGATTGATGGGGTTGACTATCCTCAAGGAACGATTATCTCGATCGACGGCTCAACCGGTCGAGTGATTAAAGGGGAAGTATCCATGGTCGATCCAGAACTTAGCGAAGGCTTTAAGGAATTCTTGGGTTGGGCGGATGAAATTGCTCGACTTCGTGTTATGGCGAACGCAGATAGTCCAACCGAAGCGACGAATGCTCGTGATTTTGGAGCGGTCGGGATCGGGTTGACTCGCACAGAGCATATGTTTATGGACCCTGAGCGAATCCCTATTGTTCAAGAGATGATCTTGGCTCAAACGCTTGAAGAACGTGAAGTGGCTTTGTCTAAACTATTACCCATGCAGGAAGAGGATTTTTACGGGATTTTGAAGGCCATGCAGGGACTTCCAGTAACCATTCGGTTGCTCGATCCTCCCCTTCACGAGTTCCTTCCGCATTCTGAGGAGTTAGTGGTGGAGATAACAAAACTGAGGATGAATAAAAGTGATCCGACCTCCTTACATGAAAAAGAATCCTTGTTACGTAATGTTCGGGCCTTATCCGAATTAAATCCAATGCTTGGTCACCGGGGTTGTCGTCTTGGCGTGTCCTTCCCGGAAATCACGGTCATGCAAGCTCGGGCAATTTTCCAAGCCAGCGCCCGTTTGATAAAAGAAGGGTATGACATTCATCCTGAAGTCATGATTCCTCTAATTATGGGAAAAGAAGAATTTCTGATGATGCGCAAGTTGGTAGACGACACCGCAGCAGAGGTTATGAACGAACAAAATGTACAGCTTCACTATAAAGTTGGAACCATGATTGAGGTGCCGCGTGCAGCACTTTTGGCTGATGAGATTGGAAAAGTAGCAGATTTCTTCTCCTTCGGGACTAATGATCTTACCCAGATGACTATGGGCTTGTCTCGAGATGATGCTCAAGGAAAGTTTCTCCCAGTGTATCTCGATAAAAAGATCATGACAACAGACCCCTTTGTCGTGTTAGATCGTGAAGGAGTTGGAAAGCTAATTGGCATAGGCGTAAACTTAGGGCGTAGTACAAACCCAGATCTCGGCCTAGGGATTTGTGGTGAGCACGGTGGGGAACCGAATTCTGTGGAATTCTGTCATATGGTTGGTTTGGATTATGTTTCCTGCTCTCCGTTCCGCGTACCGATTGCGCGCTTAGCTGCTGCCCAGGCTGCCATAAGCAACAAGGGGCAATAAATTAAAACAAAAAATAGTATAGAAATAGCTTTCAAAGCCTTATACATCAAGGCTTTGAGGGTTTAGGTGCAAAAATAGTGAGGGTATTGTCTTTTATGATATTAAGAGACAATGCCCTGATTTTATGGTGGCGGCAGCTTTCAAGAAGAATATTTACCGGGAATAAATGGCGGAGCTAAAGGCAGTAATTATGTCGATATAACAGCAAAAACATTGAAACCCAAGAGATAGTAAACTATTACCTCACGATGGAAAAGATAAATGGTGAAGTCGCACTTAAAGTTAGATTGTGAGAGCTTCAAAACTACAAGGTTCTTGGACCATCTGTAGTTTCTATATAACCCAGTATTAATTGGGAAGGGGCAAGAAAATGAGCAAAGAAAAGCTAAATATTAAACCAATCACAATATTATTACTATGCATAACACTGTTACTTCCAATGACTTCCTATGCTTCTAGTAATAACGAGCATAATACTCAATCATTTTGCGATGACCATGGTCACGGTACTCATGTCGCAGGGATAATAAGTGCAATTAATAACGACCTTGGAATTGTTGGGACTGTTAGTTATCCAGCTAAATATACTCGATCAGTTATTGCTGTCTCGGCAATAGACGAGAACGACCAAAGACCGTTTTGGTCATCCACTGGGAAAGAAGTGGAAGTGTGTGCTCCAGGCGTTAATATTTTGAGTACATATTTAAACGAACAATATGCCACAATGAGTGGCACTTCTATGGCAACCCCATTTGTTACTGGCGATTTGGCTTTATTAAAGCAGAAGTACCCATTATATACAAATATTCAACTACGTAGTTTACTTGATAAAGACATCCTAATGGTAATCTTCCTTTTAAATAATAAAAAGCATCCTCAAACTGAGAATGCTATTCAGCACTTAAATTTTAAAACTCTTTTGTATACGATCGAAAACTATTTCTACTCATCTTTCTTGAAGGAAATTTATCCGATTTTCGAACGGTAATTATCAAAATTTCTAACCAAACTTTATACTTAATCTGCGTAGCATCTCAAAAGTGTTAATGTATGAAATATTAAAGGCACGGCATACATTTGGTATCGGAATTTTTCATTTATATCCCCGTTATATACTTCATGTGTGACAATTGTGTAATACGCGCTTTAGCACAAGCTATCAACCAACTATCAGCTACTGATGCAAACTCTGATTTTGCTGCATCAGTAAATTGATTCTGATTAATTGCCCACTGCATAATATCACTATAGGCGTTAAAAACTGCTTCATCATCAGTTGATTCAAACCATTTAATAAATTCATTATTAGCCCAAATTTTAAGGCCATCTCCATCGTCAAATCTATTAATTTCCTGATGTATACGATCAATACTCACTAATTTACCCTCTTCTGCGTTCTGTTCTAATGCATACCAAAAAGCTGGAGCGATATCGAATGAGTAATACCTTTGATTCGCTTCAATAAAAATGTTAGCATCTAAAAGAAATTTACTCACGCGTCACCTCCGAAGCCCAGACGTGCAGCAAATTCGGAAAAAGTTTTTCCTCTAATCCCAGTAAGTCGATAGGCCTCGCTATACAGAAGCTTTCCTTCAATTGTCGCTCTTATGACACTCTCTCCGAAACGTCGACCAATGCGAAAATTTTGAGATGTATAGAAATTACCACCGCTCATACTTTCACGGTTCTCTACTGCAAGACGGTTTTGATAGAATTTTAAAAACTCATCTCTGGTAATCAACATTAAATCTAAGGCTCTACGAGCTGCAACAATTTCACTCACCTTAAAATGCCGAGCTAATACTTGAAACCTTTGATCCTTATTCTTAGCACTCTGCCACATTTCGAGCAACTCTATTTCGGGTACAAGGAACTCCGCAGCGACTATATTACATACCTTTTCGATATCATTATTAGCTGCATGCAAATCCTGTAGATCAAATGCAGCACTGACTCCAAACCAAATATGGGCTAGTTCATGTGCTAAGGTGAACATCTGAGCAGCTTTCCCATCCGCACCATTAATGAAAATTAACGGAACATATTCATCTATGAGTACAAACCCTCGAAACTCTGTCACATCTAATTTACGATGAGTATTATTTCCAACGATACCATTTACCGCTAAAACAATTCCTATATCTTCAACCTTTTGAAATAGCATACGTAAAGCGTCTTGCCATGTATGATATTTAGATGCCCACCCATCTCTTAATCCTAGCTCTGCCCTAATTTCTTTTGCAATTTCGATCGGATTACTATTTACATTTTTTACGCCAACAAAGCTCAATGGATGATGCCCTTGATCAATAAAGTACTCACGCATCCACTTTTGTCGTCGTTCCATTATTTGAACGGTTTCTAAAAGATTAGGGCTAGGATTAGATGTTTGATCATCGTCAATTGTCCTATAGTGAGGTATTGGTAAACGTTCAATTGGTGGCTCATTAAGGAAAAAATATCCAAGAGGGGTAGAGGTTACCTTAGCCAACTTTTCGAGTTGTTTTAAAGTAGGCTGACTTTCTTTGTTAATCCATTTTAGCCAATTAGGAAAGTCAATATGGATTAAATCACTTTTTCCTGAGCGGTCAGCAGCCCATTTTAAAATATTTGGATTAACATCAACCCTTGCCATGGTAATTCCTCCTTCCTGGAATTATAATAATGATATTATACTAAAATTGTAGATATTTAAAGAGCCTTAGCATCATCAATCTCGACAAAAATAATTACAATAACCAAAATTGGTTGATAAAGCAAGATTCTTTATTCAGAAATCACTTAGTTATTTATATTTATTTCCATAATTACCCATTCTTCAATCCTCTGTCTATCTTAACTCCATTGTAAACCATGTGCCAAATAAAATAAGCATGATTGCTACCGTCTGATAGTTATAGAAAAGGGCATCTAATTCATCTTCCCATAAAACACCAACGATACCAGTCGGGATAGAAGTCACTTCAATTTTAAACCACATAGAAATTGTATCTTTTTTTAAAGACACCCCATTCTTGAAGGAGATGGGAAGTAGTTCATTCCAAAATAGCACTAAGATAGCTTCCTGAAAATTATCGTGAAGTCCTTTGGCTACGGGAATGGCAGGGATTAAGCTATGAAGAGATTGCTGTGATTACTTCGCATTCAGTTACCTGGGTCAAAGTAACACTTCATCGGGCACGAATGAATTATCGACAACTTTATAGGGGAATGGAGGATTGAAAATGAACAAACAGCCATGTGAATTGATTCAAGATATTCTGCCATTGTATGTAGAAGATAGTGTAAGTAATAAGACGATGGAAATTGTTAATGACCATTTACAGGAATGTCCAACTTGTCAAGAATTATGTGATGAATTAAAAGTACCAGATCTTGTGTTGCCCGATCTAAAAGAATCCTTACCCGAGGTGGATACATTTAAGTGGTGGTTGAAGCGCCTTAAAGGAGCAGGTGTCCTAGGACTTGTTTTAATTATTCTCGCCGGCATAGGGATTGGTGTTTTAAGCTATAAGGCTGGAAGTTCTGTTGAAAAAGATATTCTATCGGCCAGAGATGTTGCGAAAACTCTCGAACAGGCAGGTTTGATATTGGACTCCGATTCAAATGTGAACCCCGCGGATTATAAAATCGGTCAGGCTGAGCCAAGTATTTATAAAGTTAATAATCTTGACGGAGTGCTTTTTATCTATCACTTTGCTTCAGTCGGAGAAAGGGACACAACATATCATCAGTGGGAAGAAACCAACAGGAAAAACAATAGTGGAAATAACACCAATAACTTTTCAGAAAGGTGGCAATATAATATAGCTTTTGGTGCCAAGAATACACTCCTCGTTATGAGTTTAAGCCAATTTTCCAGTGAGGAGTATGCACAGAAGATTTCGCCTGTAATAACGAATTTAGGAAAGGCTATCTTTTACGACTTAAATGGGGGACAACAAATTGTATTCCAAGGAGAAGGGGAGAACTGGAAAGGGAAAGTGATTATTAATTACTATAATCACTTTTGGACAGATGATAAGGGTGTTATACGCTATGACGGCTGGAGTCACAAACAACCGGTGCTAGAGTTTAAAGGGGATCCTAGTGGTATTCGTGGTAATTTTAGTTATGAATTTGAGTCCCCCTTTGGGGAATTCGGCGGTACGAATTCAGATGGATTTGATGCGCAGCAATTTAGAGAAAGAGATACTTCTACAAACTATGGCGGCGTGATTCTCGGTTTCGGAACCGTTGGCGGGGATGGGGCAATACCTCAAAAGGATAGTGTTTATACACTTACCTTGAAATGGAATGACAAGCAGGAGACCGTTGTGTTGAAAGCCACCGAGTAAGAACAACAGATAATAAAAGTGTTCCATAATAGTAAAAAATAGTGATTGGTCCTTTATGATAGTGGTAGCCCAGGCTGCGATAAAACATCCAGGGAAATAGTATAGACATAGCTTTTTTAAGCCTTTTACACCAAGGTTTAGAAAGTATACGTAGAAATAAAGTATGGGCATTGTCTTTTAACGATTTAAGAAAAATAGCCGTTATGGAACACTTCGGTACCCTTTGAAGGGAGCGAATCCACCATAAAGAGCCCTCCCATGGTAAATCAAATTACCATGGGAGGGCTTTTAATGAGGAAGATAGTGATTATTTAGTTCCCAAGGATCCCTTAACTTGATCAAAATCATAATCTGTAACGACTGTGGATATTTCTTTCATTTTTGTTTCTGCAGGGACGTTTGCAGGAATCTTAAATTTTTCATAAAATACTTTGAGGTCTGTTTTGGTTGATTCAGCGGCTTCTTTGATACTCATATATCCTTTGACTTCGTCATAATTAATGGACTCTCCCGCTTTCAGTGGGGCTGGAGTGAGGTTATAGATTCCAGCAGCCTGTGAAGCAAAGATTGTGCCAAAGAATACCACCATCACCAGAACAATTACGGTCAAGGGTTTAATGATTTTATGGGCTTCTTGGTTTTCAAGCGCCCCCGGTTTGGGGCAACTTAAGACGCAAGTCTGACAATTTAGACACTCTGCCGTTGTAACCTTTAAACTGTGCTGAACATCAATATTCATAGGGCAGACTTTATTGCATATTCCACAGTCGATACACACATTTTCCTTTCTGACCACTTTAAAGGGACTTAGTTTACCTACGATTCCGTAAAGCGCCCCCATAGGGCAAAGATATTTGCAAAAAAAACGGTCGTAAATCAGTGAACCAAGAACAGTTATAACCAGAATTATTAAACCTATTGCAGATTCCTTCCACACACTAGCCAATCCTTCTGGAAGATGGGCATATGCTGACCATGGATCATAGGGCGCCATCCATAATCCCGCAGTTTTCCATGCATAAAACACAGTAACAACAAGCACGACGTATTTTAAATATCTTAGAGGCTTATCGATTGTAGCAGGCATTATCAATTTCCGCTTGAAGATCTTTTGACCAATTTTTGCAAAGAACTCCTGAATTACACCAAAGGGACAAATTAAACCGCAAAAACTTCGTCTAAATAGAAGCGCTACAATGAGAGTGATGACAAACAGGGTCAACGTTCCTGCAAATATTTTACCGATAAAGCTTCCAGTCGTGAAGACCTGATAAAGGCTCTCAAGCCCTCCGAAGGGACACAGTGCGTGGATAGAAGGCGCCTTTGTCCCTCCTAATACTTGGTGAAGATAGGCGGCAATGCTCACAAGAACAGTGAATAAGGCTAATAAACCCCATCTCAAATATTTTAGCATCTTATTTTTCGTCATCAGAGGCAACTCCTTTATTTGAATTTAATTACCCTCATTGACAAACTAATTATGATCTTAGTTGGTCTTGTCTGTAAACTTTTCTTTTATCCTTTGAGTTGCAATTTGATTGGAAAATAAAATCCTGCAGAGTTCCAAACTGACAGGCCCAGGCGCAAATGAATTTATTTGCTAAAAAAACAACAAGCAGAAATACTAAAAGTGCTATTAACCTAGGCGGAAAAATAATTCCTTTGATCGCATAAGAGAAAATCATATCCTTCACCGTTGACATTGAATTAGGTTCGGGCCCTAAAATTACTCCAAAAATAATAAAAATGAGGTAAGAAGCAAGGTATGTTTACCGCACACAAAATAGACTGGCTTACTGACGGGTTAGTTTCTTGAATGTGCCTTAGTTGAGGATAACCTTCTGGACTTATAATACTGAGAGAGTGTGTCATAAATATGGCAAAAGTTTGAACTAACTATGGCTATTAAAAAGTCAAGAATCGTCCGTGCGAAAATTATACACGAAGTTGTCTATAGCTTGTGTTAGAATATGTTACAAGATGCAGAAAAGAGAAGGGCTGTTCCGCGCCAAAAACATAAATTAGCTGAAGAAAGAATGAGTATGGATAAATTATTAAAGAATAAGTTTAAACGAAATGAGATGTTCGAACCCTTCGAAAAGATTATTCACTCAATCTTAAAGATCTCGGGGAGCTTTTCGGAGGGATAAGTAAGTCGCAAATAAGTAGAATATTGTGGTGAAATAGTCAATTTGAGGACGTATAGAAAGAGATGCAAGTCAAGAACCGTCCCCAACCTGCATCAATAAGGGGGTTGAAAAATGAGTGAGGTTCTATGTATCCGACAGCGTACCGAGAGAGAAGAAGAGGAACGCTTATCACCTTATGCAGCCAAGAGCTGTGAGGCTAAGCGCGAACGATTTGAAGAGGAGTGCTCAATACGCACTAAATTTCAAAGAGATCGGGATCGGATATTGCACAGCAATCCGTTTCGTCGACTGAAGCATAAAACTCAGGTTTACATTGCCCCTTCGGGAGACCATTATCGCACACGTATGACGCATAGCTTGGAAGTCTCCCAAATATGTCGAACAATCGCTCGGGGTCTGCAACTCAATGAAGACCTTATTGAAGCGATTGCGTTAGGGCATGATGTGGGTCATACTCCCTTCGGACATGTAGGCGAGGAGGCTCTGCGGCGGATTATTAGTCACTTCGAGCATAATGAACAGTCGATTAGAATCTTAAAGGTTTTAGCCCGTGAGGGTCAGGGGTTAAACCTGACGGAGCCTGTTCTTGATGGGATTTTATTTCACACTGGGGAAGGTCTGCCCATAACTCTCGAAGGGCAGATTGTAAAAACTGGGGACCGGATAGCCTATCTATGTCATGATTACGATGATGCCTTAAGGGCAGGTTTACTGACAGTAAGTGATTTGCCTGAAACCGTCCAACGGAAGCTTGGCGTGAAACCGAGTGATATGATTACAACGATGGTGATTGATATGATTGAGGCTTCACGGGGACTCGATCACATTGCTCAGTCAGTAGAGGTGCACGGCGCGATGCAGGAGTTTCGAGAGTTTATGTTTTCGAGAGTATACAATAGCGTGACTTTACGTGAAGAACGGCGAAAAGGGCAATACATTGTCCAAGCACTTTTTGAGTATTATTATAAAGATATAGCTAAATTACCCGAGCACTTTTTGATTTCGGCGGACGGAAATAAAACCCAAGCGGTTGTCGATTATATCTCTGGGCTGACTGATAATTATGCGATTGATTTGTTCCAAAGCTTATTTATTCCCCGAAAGTAGAAGCAGTGAGCTATTTTTGTCCCTCCATTAGTCGAGCCAATAAAGGCTTCACACCGTTTTAAGTGTGAAGCCTTTAGATTTTGGCAACGATAAATTTTACAAAATAACTAAGAAACGTATAAGTTATAAAGAACAGAAGTAAACTAAGGCTTGCGGAAGCCTTAGCCAGTCTGTTTGTGATTTCCAACGGTTATTGAGCCTTTATAAATAGGGCAAGCTTTAGGGTGTCTTAAGAATAAGGCGCTCATTTCTCTTAAGGGGTTCGCTAGTATCTATGTGACCTAATATTCCGGGATGCATTTGGCCTTCAAGTAAGAATTGGACACTGTGAACGTTAGGAAGAGTCGTCAGTGTGTTAACGATACTATATAACGTTAATTGTTCTTCAGCAGAGCCGCCACCAAAGTTTTTTTGGAATTCTTGTGATAGATTAATTGTCGCCATGCCATCGGTATTCACTGAAGCGCTAAGGAGTTTTGTCCCCGGAGGAAGTAGTTTTTCCAACCCTACAGGAGGAACAGCGAGCTCTCTAAACATTGCGTTGATTATTTCCTGATCCGTTACTTCAACAGTACGCTTTGCGGCAATTAAACCAGTGGCCTGTGAATTGGGATAATAAAGAGTTAAGTTTACGGATTGCGGGGTGGGTTGCGAGGGGGTTGTCGCTGGAGAAGTTGGGGTTATTGGAGCTGTTGGGGTGGTGGAAATATCTGATGGTTTATCGGATTGTGTTTGAGTTGAATGAAAGCCCATAAAAAAGGCGATAGCTAATAAAAGACAAACGATCAATATAAGCGATGATTTAAGGGGCTGTTTATACATAATGTATCCACCTTCCTCATAAGGTTCATTATTTGCACTCTACAGACCATGTAAGGGGTTTTTGATTATCTATATACTATCATGCTTTTTAAATGTGGGAAAGGTTTGACCAAGGGATAACAACTTGTCTATGAGAGCAAAACTAAAAACTAGCGCAAATTATTGTCGAAGAAAGCAGGTATTTTTAAAAAAAAGAGAGAATTAAGTATACTCAGTAAGGGTGTCCCTTGCCCACAATTAACTGACAACTTGAATAAAGAATTTAAAAAGAGGATTTTGTGAATTCTCGGCGAAGAATTGTATAGGACATGGGTTGACAAACTATATTATGTGTGGCTGAGAATCGAAAGGCGAAGAATGAACAATCGACTTCATGAAGAGTTTATACCGGAAGAGATAATTGAGGAAGTGCGATTACGCACAGATATTGTTGAGGTAATTTCTGAATATGTTAGTTTACAGCGCAAAGGGAAAAACTATTGGGGGCTTTGTCCGTTTCATTCGGAAAAAACACCCAGTTTTTCAGTAGCAGCCGAGAAACAAATGTTTTATTGTTTTGGGTGTAATGCTGGAGGAAATGTTTTTTCATTTGTTATGAAGAAGGAAAACTGGTCTTTTCTAGAAAGTGTTCAGAATTTAGCCAATCGATATGGCGTATCCCTCCCTGAAAAAGAACTATCTCCGTATGAACGGGAAGAAAATCGACTTCGCCGGCGATGGGAAGAAATCCATGAATTAGCTACCGGGTATTTCCAAAATATTTTATTGAGCTTGCCTGAAGGAGAACCTGGACGTGTTTATTTTGCTCAACGTGGGGTCGATCTTGATACAATAAAAAATTTTCGTCTTGGTTACGCACCAGAAGGCTGGGACGGCTTATTGACTTACATGCAGGAACAAGGGGTTCAGCCACAGGAATTGGTAGGTGCGGGGCTGGCCTTAGAAAAAGAGGCATCAGGTAAAGGTAGTCGGTTCTATGATCGTTTCCGTAATCGTGTTCTCTTTAGTATACTCGATCGACGTTACCATACTATTGCGTTCGGGGGTCGAGTCTTGGATGATTCTCTGCCTAAGTACCTGAACTCTTCTGAGAGCAGGTTCTATAATAAAGGACATCATCTTTATGGGATTCATCGAGCGCATCAAGGAATTCGTGAAGAAGGTTACGCCCTATTAGTTGAGGGTTATATGGATGTTATTGCGCTCCAGAATGCTGGGTTTCCGAATGCAGTGGCTTCCTTAGGTACTGCTCTAACGCGGGATCAGGCAATACTTTTAAGGCGGCATGCTCAACGAGTCGTGCTGCTCTATGATTCGGATGAGGCAGGGGTTCAAGCAGCTTTAAGAGGGGGAGAAATTCTCCGTGATGCTGGGCTTCGAGCGGATATCTTAACCCTAAATGGAGCAAAAGATCCGGATGAATTTTTAAAAAGCTATGGTTTGGAGGAGTTTAGAAAATCGTTAAGCCAAGCGTTGACGTATGTTGAATTCAAATATCGGATATTGGTCCGGAATAGGCCTCCCCAGACCATTCCTGAAAAGGCCGAATTAGTCATTAAATTAGCTCCTGACATTCTGAAAGTGGTCAGTCCTGTTGAACGAGAAGGGTATGAACGCTTTTTAAGTTTGGAACTAGGTCTTACTTTAGAAGCGGTACAACGCGAGATTGCAAGTCAAGAACAGAAAAAAGGCAAAAAAGAGCGAGAACAGGAATATTCTCATCAAAAACAGGTTAGTTCTGGGAAAAATAGAGATAATATTAAGGATACCATTATATGTCAAGCTGATGCTGCCCAGCCCCAACCAACCGTCTATTTGGGGGTTTATCGAGCCGAACGTATGTTATTGCGTTTATTACTAGAAGATAAGGTTCTTTTACCAAGGGTCATAGAAAAACTTGGGGAATCTTTTTGGAAACTTTCAGCACATCAGCAAATTTTTAATTTTCTCAATCAGGATGGCGGTTTGCCCGCATATGGCAACGAAACGGTTCAAAGCTGTTTGGCAAGCCTGCTCTTGGAAGAGTTAGATATATCTCAAAGTGAGCGACTTTTAGAGGATTGCATAAAGGGCATTCTTTCTACGCAGGTAGAGGAAAGAGTGGAAGATCTTCAAGCTCGCATGGCTACTTTAGAAAAATCCGGTGACATGGCAGGGGCTATGGCTCTGTTGAAAGAGATAGGAGAGCGGTTGAAACGTGGCAAATAGTAAGGTTAAAGGCGCCCAAAAGAATGATCTGAGGGAAGGTGGGGGACAGGTGAACGAAGAGCAAAAAATGGACAGCGTCCAAGCCCTCATTCAGAAAGGCAAAAAGAAGGGTTCCATAACATATCGGGAGATTATGGATGCTCTCCAAGGGATTGAACTTTCCGCGGATCAGATCGATGATATCTATCAACAGTTTGGTCGAATGGGAATAGATGTGGTGCCAGAACCTGGTGAAGTTGAACTGGAAATCTTGAAAAAGGGTAAAGATGACGACGACGATGATATCCCAGAGGATGCGGAGGATGAGGTCGAAGAAGAAGCTGAAGTGGATCTTTCCGTGCCTGAAGGGGTAGGCATTGATGATCCTGTTCGCATGTACCTTAAAGAAATTGGTCGAGTTCCTCTGCTATCAGCGGATGAAGAAATCGAACTGGCAAAACGAATGGAGCAAGGCGACGAGGAAGCTAAGCGCCGATTAGCTGAAGCCAATTTGCGACTGGTGGTTAGTATTGCCAAACGGTATGTGGGACGGGGGATGCTTTTTCTAGATTTGATCCAAGAAGGTAATCTGGGGCTGATTAAGGCTGTCGAAAAGTTTGATTATATTAAAGGATTTAAGTTTAGTACGTATGCCACATGGTGGATCCGCCAAGCGATTACCCGTGCTATAGCTGATCAGGCTCGGACAATTCGGATCCCAGTGCATATGGTCGAAACCATTAATAAGTTGATCCGAGTTTCGAGGCAACTATTACAGGAATTGGGGAGAGAACCAGCTCCTGAAGAAATTGCCAAAGTGATGGATATCCCAGTTGAGCGTGTAAGGGAAATTATGAAAATTGCCCAAGAACCTGTTTCCTTAGAGACGCCGATCGGAGAAGAAGAAGATTCTCATCTGGGTGATTTTATTCCTGATGAGGATGCACCAGCACCAGCGGAGGCCGCATCGTTCATTCTTTTAAAAGAGCAATTGGAAGAAGTTCTTGAGACATTGACCCCGCGTGAAGAGAAAGTTCTTAGATTGCGCTTTGGGCTTGATGATGGACGGACAAGGACCTTGGAAGAGGTCGGACAAGAATTCGGTGTGACACGTGAGCGAATTCGTCAGATTGAGGCTAAGGCACTGAGAAAATTACGTCATCCGAGCCGCAGTAAGAAACTGAAAGATTACCTAGAATAAGTGACCAGGACTCCCCTATAGATGAGAAATAGATGAGAATTTGAAAAAATATGTTCATAAAGACTTGACTATAGAGGATGAATTACGTATAATAACCCGTGCAAGAGCATTCCTCGATAGCTCAATGGTGGAGCAACCGGCTGTTAACCGGTAGGTTGTAGGTTCGAGTCCTACTCGGGGAGCCATTTTTAATTTTTTGAGGGCCCATAGCTCAGCGGTAGAGCCCCCCGCTCATAACGGGTTGGTCCTAGGTTCGAATCCTAGTGGGCCCACCATTTTCGATGTTCGAGGTGCGAAGCTCGAAGTTCGAATTGCGTGGAAGAACATTTAAATGCGTTTTGTAGGTTCGAAGGTGTTAGATCATATTCCTGAGTTTATTATCGAGCATCGAGCTTCGAACCTCGTGCTTCGAGTTTGGGCGATTAGCTCAGCGGTAGAGCGCATCCTTCACACGGATGAGGCCACTGGTTCGAGACCAGTATCGCCCACCAGATATACCAAGGGTTTCAGCCTTAGGAAATAAATTAAATATAGCTTGTATAGTTACGCGTATAGTTACGCGATTACGATAAGATTTTTCCTTCTTGTATCCTCTCTTTTGGGGATACTTTTTTTCTTTTTATGAGATTGTTTATTTCGTTAGCAGCTCCAGCTTTCATCTTGGGGTGAAAGCGAGTATAGGTGTTGCCTGTGGTTAAAGGTTCTTACTATTTCGCAAGCTTATTTTAACTGAACTTATAGATGTGTTTGATTAGATTAAGGCCTTGGGATATAAGGCGGGGGCTGATTCTCTGTCCGAACCTTATGCATGAATTGAGAAAGCTCTTGTGCAGTATAGTATAAAGCTTTTCATCCTTTTGCTTTATAAAGCCCCAAAGCTCGTCTGCCTTGCAGCTAAGTTCTTCGTCATTTGCGATATAGATATGAGTCACAGTGATGGCGATCATCATTGAAAGATAGAAAAGCATGTAGCGTCTAAGCTTCTCACATTCAATGTCATTGAAGAGATCGAACGCCTCAATCATCATGCGCGTCACCTTAAGCTGCTGGTCGATCTGTTTGATCATTACCTGCGTGTTGACGGATTGGCCAGGCCGACCAATTAAATAGTGATACGGAGAACAGTCCAGATAAACTAAGCTTTTCACATAGGGCAGAGGTAGATAAGCGACAAGGTTGTCTACATAAAATGTGTGTTCCGGCAGCTTGAGGCCGCACTCTCGCAACAAATTCGTCCGGTAAAACAGGGAATGCATAAGCATCAGCTGGTCGAAGCGAAAACGCCGCATACTGTCCCATGTAATAACCTTGCCCTGAGGAAATACATTATTGTAGCGCATGACTTTATGCTTACCGTTATAGGAATATTCGTAGACGTAGTTCGTGATCAGCAGGTCTACGGAGCCAATGCTGCGCAGCAATGAAAGCACCGACATATAGTCCGAAGTATCCAGCCAGTCGTCGCTGTCGACAACCTTGAAATAAGTACCCGTGGACACCTCCAGTCCGCGGTTGACTGCCGAGCCATGGCCACCGTTTTCTTTTTGCTCAAGGCGGACAATTCCGGGAAAGCGACTGCAGTATTCGCGGGCAATCTCCGCTGTGCTGTCTGTGGAACCATCATCCACGACAATAACCTCTACCTCTTGCCCGCCCAGCACTAAAGTGTCCAGGCAGTGGCGAAGATAGTCCTGCGAATTATAAGATGGTACGACAATTGATAAAAGTTTGATAGTTTTCATCTCCATATTATCTCCAGATTATCTTTATTTCGTTCGTTTTAGTTTTATCGATTTTGTGTCCTTCTGCCGATTCGTGTGCCATAAGTTGCTGAGTGCTTCTCCGTATTGCCCGTGAAGGGATTTCATGTAAAGGAAAAGGCCTAGGGGCAGGAGGGCAGCATACTGTATCAGGTGCAACAGTAAGCTCGCTGACAGCGCCGTGGTTGGATCAATTCCCAGCCCCCCTAGGCCAAGAATTGTCCCGTATTCAAAAAGGCCAATGGCGCCTGGCGTGGCGGGTATAAAATTGATGATATTGGTGGCGGCAAATACGGCAAGCGACATGCGAATGGACGCCACCCATGGGAAGCCGAAGGCCACAAGCCCAATCCATGTCGACACGAGCAGGATAATCCAGGAAAGGAGCACCCAATACATCATTTTCACAGTGTCAAGATTTAAATATTCACTGAGATAACTGCGAAGCCGCGGAAGAAAAAAGATGAGAATCACGAACAATATAAACGCCGCAATACAGAGAAAGGTAAGAATCCAGAGTGCCTTTAACAAATTTTGGTCCTTAAACCCGGCAAAGGGAACTGCGGCAATTGAAAGGATCATAATTGCAGCGAAATCTGCGAAGGCCGGAATAACCAGCAGGTTCGTTATCTTTATGGCACTGTATCCCCTCGGGAAAAATGCTGCCCGCAGCCCCTCTCCGACATGAAACGGCAATACCATGTTAGCAGCGTGCCCTATTCCCACGATTTGAAGTGCTGTCATTCTGTCCATGTCCCGGTCAATACCCCGTGTATAGGCAAGTCCACGAATATAGTTGGCATACGCAAAGATAGCGACTGAAACCAGCGCAAGGCCCCAATTGATGTGAACATGAAAAAGCTCGCCCACATGCAGGCCTTTGAGCGCTCCAATCGAGTAATAAACAACGACAGCTGTGATGATTATACCTATGAACAGCTTTAGTTTTGTTTTAGTGGGCATTCATTTGCTCCCTTGGTCCAAAGATTCTGTTGATCCTGTTTTTCACGCATTAGGCATATGAAAGAAATACAAGTCAAAGATGATCAAAATAGACTGGCATACTGACCGGTTATTTGAACGTGCCTTAATTAAATTTATAGACTTTGCGCGCTATGTTATATAATCGGACGGTTAGTTTGTTGCCAGAATTTCCGGGCAGGTTGGCAACCATTCTCAAAAACCTGATGCTCGCATGCCGGTACAGGCCGTTGTCGCAACTTAAAAGAAAGGACCAAAGCTCTTTTTCCTTCTTATTATCTTCCTTTGTGCCGGAAATTCTTAAGAATACGGTGCATATGATCATCATCATCGCTAAATAGCTCAGCATGTAGCTGGACAGCTTTTTGCTGGATATGCTCCCAGGGAGCCGGTGACAGCCGATCATGATGCGAGTTACCAGGAGTTGCTGGTCAATTCTTCTAACCATAACGCTTTCATTGACAGATTGGTCTTCCCGCCCGATAAAATAATGGTAAAGATCCACATCCAGATAGTATATAGTTTTCACAAAGGGTAGTGGCTGGTAAGCAAAAATATTGTCTACATAAAAGGTATGCTTTGGCAATTTTAGGCCACATTCGTGCAGCAGTTGTGTTCTGTAAATCAACGAGTGCATCAGAAGATATTTCCAGGGAGGAAACCTCCTCATGTCATCCCAACCGAACATCTGATTGCGGGGAAACACATTGCTGTAATTAATGACGTGCCTGGTCCCTTCCAGCAGCTTTTCATAGATATAGTTGCTGACCATCATATCGGGAGCAGAGTTGCCATCCACTAATGTTTTAAGGGTTTGCAGCACCTTAATTATACCGGGGCCATCGAGCCAGTCGTCTGAATCGACCACTTTAAAATAAAGACCGGAAGCGTTTTTTAGGCCGGTATTGACCGCTTCGCCATGTCCTCCGTTTTCTTGATGGATCACCCGTACTATATCAGGGTATTGCGCAGCATATTCATCGGCAATTTTCCCGGTGTCGTCGGTAGAACCGTCATTGACAATAATAACTTCAGCATCCTTTCCACACGGAATAAGTGAATCGATGCAGCGTTCCATATAAGCCGCTGAATTGTAGCAGGGTACGGTAAATGTAATTATTCTCAAACTGTGCGCTCCTTTGCAACTTTAATCACAAAAAACAAAATTAGAACACTAAATTTCTTATTTTATTAAGGTGTCGGCAAGCTCCAAGGCCTTCTTTACTATGGCGTCCATATTGTAGTATTTGTACTCCGCAAGCCTGCCCAGTAAGTGAAGTTGGGGGAATTCGTCGGTAAGCTTCCGGTATCGCTCATAAAGGGTGAGATTTTCAGGATTTTGGATTGGGTAATAGGGGGTCTCGCTGTCGGCGCCCGTATAGGCTCGTGGATATTCTTTGACGATGGTCGTTCGTCCGTCCAGTGCCTGTCCAGTCAGGTGTTTGAATTCAGTGATACGGGTATATTCGCGGTCAACAGGATAATTCACAGTCCCCTTAGGCTGGTACCAGGTGATATTGTGGGTTTCAAAGACAAAATCCAAGGTCCGGTACGGCAGGCGTCCGTACCGGCAGTCAAACAGTTCGTCTGCCGGTCCTGAGTATATTACGGTGCCGTTGAATGGGGAACCGTCAAAAAGCACTTCCCCGGCTTCCAGCCGGAGCAGCCTGCGAGCATCGGAATTAAGCAGGAGCTCTATATTAGGATGATTTAACATGCGCTCGAACAGTAAAGTATAACTCTTGGCAGGGATACCTTGATATGTGTCCTGAAAGTAGCGGTTATCATAGGAGATAAATACAGGGACGCGTGCGGTAACCAAAGCATCGATTTCGTCAGGAGCCAGTCCCCATTGCTTTTGCGTGTAATATAAGAAAATATTGTTATATATGAAATCTGCGATTTCCGCAAGTTCTGAATCGGGCTGTTGGCGCAGCTCCAAGATGGGGACCTTGCTTCCCAGGCCATAGATGGCGATCAGCTTTTGCTCTATACGCGCTGCTTTGCACGGCTCAAAGGCCAAATGGAGCGAATTAAGATTAAAAGGAATGGGCATTAGCTGTCCGTGGATATCGCCCACGACCTCGTGGGAGTAATTCCGCCATTGTGTGAAGCGGGAGAGATAATCGAACACCCTTTTGCTGTCCGTGTGAAAGATATGAGGACCAAATCGATGTACGAAAATTCCGCTCTCGTTCATATAATCACAAGTGTTCCCGCCTATATGGTCGCGCATCTCCAGGATCAGCACTTTTTTACCTGCCCGTTCCGCCAGTTCACGTGCTATAACCGTGCCTGCCATGCCGCAGCCAATAACAAGACAATCACACATTCCTCTTTTTTTCATGTTTTTGTACCCTACATTCAAAATTTTATTATCAAACTCAATATCTGTGAGTTGTGATATTCACATTTTACTATGGAGTGAAATTATTGCAACTCTAAACTTAAGGCACATTCAAGAAAATATCATAGGCATCTCTGACTTGTTATTTTCTTTCATATGCCTTAAGGGAAAGTGTTTGATGCTTGGTGTGTCAATGTTTTGTTCGATAATGAAAAAGTTAAGCTTTAGGCTGAATTTGTTCTACTAGTCAGAAAGTATAACTTCGTTATATACTTTCTGGAAGCATAAGGGCAACTAAGGCGGCCGCCTTCGCCAAGGCTTGGCGCCAGCCAAGTATTCTTTAGGTGCTGCGGTCATTTAACATTTTAATAACAACACTACTAAGAGCTTGTTCTTTAGGAGCTAGAGAACCCTTCCCATAGGAACTGCCACCCTCGTCAAAATCGTGGCCCTTGGCTTCACGGGTTTCTTTTCTGCTCTCATTATCCTGACCACTGTGATTTCTTTGATCTGCTGGGTTTATTGTCTTGATAGTTTGATTTTGACTATCCATTAGGACTGAGTATTGCATAGGAGTAAGCATTCCATAAACTTGTTTGGCAAGATCAGACTGAACAGTCAGGTCGGTAGCAAGAGACAACTTCTCCATCAAAGGCAATATTTCCTTGGCCTGAGCAGGAGTGACCTTCGTCGTATCCACCTTCTCGAGAAGCACTAGATCAAGATTCACTTGGCGGATAACTTGAGGCCCCATTTTTGTTGAGGCTAATGTTTCATAGCGCGCATGATTAAAACGCACCGCTGCGCTTCCCCCAATGACCACGACAATAATGAGTAATAAGTACCACCTCTTTTTAACAGTTTTTAATTTTTTTAACAGACTCATTGATATCCCCCCTTGTAACTATTTGATCTCAGTATAGAGACTAAACCTTTAATTTTCCTTAAAGAAACAAAATCTAATGAAATCTAAAGCAATATCCTTTAAACTATGTACAGGTGGTGAAATAGATGCGCATACTCTTAGTGGAAGATGAGCCTAGACTCTCCGAAGCCCTGACTTATATTTTAAAAAAGAATAGTTATGGGGTGGATACCGCGTATGATGGAGAAACCGGACAAGCTATGGCGGAGACAGGGGCTTATGATTTGATTATCCTCGACCGAATGTTGCCTCGTAAAGAAGGGGTTGCCCTCCTCAAAGAACTCCGAAATCAAGGTATCCATACTCCGATTTTACTCTTAACTGCCAAAGACTCCCTTCAAGATAGGGTGGAAGGGTTGGATGCGGGAGCGGACGATTACCTTGTGAAACCGTTTTCCACCGAGGAACTTCTCGCACGTTTGAGGGCTTTAGGGAGAAGACCGAGTGGACAAATCCAGGACAAACAATTAATCGTCGCTGGGCTGAGCTTTAAGCCCCTCCACTGCGAGTTAACCAACGGAAACGACGAAACGGTTAAACTTACCTTAAAAGAATCGCTGCTCTTGGAGCTTTTTATGCGAAATCCTGGGCAGGTTATAACTAAGGAACAAATTCTAGACAGGGTATGGGGACCAGACACTGAGGTAGAAACCAATAATGTTGAAATTTACGTACACTATCTACGTAAAAAGCTGAATTCACCTAACGTGAGGATCGAAACCGTGCGCGGAATAGGCTATTCCTTAAAGGAGGGGCCCGATGTTCCATAAATTGAGGCTTAAGCTGACCTTGATTAATGTATTAGTCATGGCCTTCCTCTTACTGGTTTTTGTCATAGGAACTTTTGTTATTATGCAAGAACAACTCTTCAACCAATCCCAACAGTTAATGCAAATTATGGCGAGCGAAGCGGGCTCCGGTTCTGTCAACGATACAAGGGGCCATGAAAAACATCTCACTAAGTATTTTTATATAAAGACCGATGCCTTTGGTAAGATCACTGAGAGTTCCACGGATTTGCCACTTGTCATAGACCAATTAAATGCCTTAGTTAAAGAAACCTTCACTCGTCCGAAGACCCAGGGAGAAGTGGACTTTCAGGATGAAACCTACACATATCTCAGGGTGCCTCTCAAGCAGAGTCCTGGCTTCGTCATCTCCTTTGTTGACATTGAGCAGGATAGAGAAATACTGGGTAAGCTATTGACCTCTCTCACTATTGGAGGCCTCATCTGTTTAGTACTCGCTTATTACGCCAGTCGCTTTATGGCAGACCGTGCGATGGCGCCCATTAAAAAGTCTTGGCAACGACAGCAGGACTTTGTGGCTGATGCTTCTCACGAACTCCGGACGCCACTGACGGTCGTCCAGGTCAACTTGGAACTTGTAAAAGGAAACCCTGAGGAAACCGTAGCCAGCCAGTCCAAATGGCTGGATTATAGTCTGCTCGAAACGAAGCGTATGTCTAAATTAGTAGGTGATCTCCTCTTCCTAGCCCGCGCCGACTCCCAACAACAGACGTTAGAAATAAAAAAATTCTCTCTTGATACAGCTCTCCGTGAGGTGTTAGAATCCTTCAGACCTCTAGCAGAGGCCAATGAAATCCTCCTTGAATCCTCTCTGGAGGCCGAGATTAATTATTGGGGGGATGAATTCAGGATTAAACAACTCCTGGTTATTCTCCTAGATAATGCGCTTAAATACACGCCCTCTGGGGGACAAGTCACTCTAGGTTTACAAAACAGGGATACTTTCGTAGAAATCACCGTGTCCGATAACGGGGAAGGCATCGAGTCAGAACATTTGGCTAAGATCTTCGAACGCTTTTACCGTGTCGATAAGGCCCGTTCCCAACAAAAAGAGGGTACGGGGTTAGGACTTGCTATTGCGGACTCCATTATCCAAAGCCACCATGGTCAGGTTAAGGTCTCTAGTACCCTAGGAGAAGGGACAACTTTTGTCATTAGTTTGCCGCATCAGAGTAGATAAACTTTCTAGGCTTGGCGTGTTGTAACCAAAAGACCGCAGTTCATAAATTAGGCTCCTACTGACTTTTTAAGTCTTGTAGGAGCGTTAGTTTTCTGGGTCAACTTATCGATGAGCAAAAGATTGTCTAGACAATCTTTTGCTCATTCATTTGATAATTATCTTTTCTAATCAAATTTTAATCTTTGTTTAATATACCACTCATTTTTCCATGCAATACTGAAAAGTGGGTAATATAGATAAAATACCGGTTAATACTAATGGAGGCTGACCATGAATAAAACGAAGATTTTGATTATAGAAGATGAAAAACCGATTGCTCGGTTTTTGGAGTTGGAGCTTTCACACGAGGGCTATTTGGTTGATATTGCCTATGATGGCAGGATTGGCTTAGAGAAAGCAGTTGCAGATGATCAATATTCCTTGATTTTGCTTGATATTATGCTGCCTGGGATTAACGGCATTGAAGTCTTGAGAAGAATCAGACAAACTATTAGCACACCGATAATCATGCTTACTGCACTTGATGAGATAACAGACAAGGTAATGGGACTTGATACCGGCGCTGACGACTATATTACAAAGCCTTTTGTGATTGAAGAGTTACTTGCAAGAATTCGCGCGGCATTGAGAAAAAACGGTTTGAATAAGGACGATGTATCTTTGCTGAATATTTCTGATCTAGAGCTCGATATTGCGAGACATGAGGCTAAGAGAGCCAATCAAGCCATAGAGCTGACCAAAAGAGAATATGATCTCTTGGAATATCTTTTAAGAAATGAGGGTCTCGCTCTTACTCGTAACCAAATTATTGATAAGGTATGGGGCTTTGACTATGTAGGAGATACCAATGTTGTGGATGTATATATTCGGTATCTTCGAAGCAAGGTTGATGACGGTTATGATAAAAAGCTGATACAGACAATCAGAGGAGTAGGCTACTGTATTCGGGGTGGCAAGGATGAAGATTAGAAGGATTAAACTGACAAAGCTTTCTTGGAAGTTGGCATTTCTTTATGCTGCAGTATTTGCTGCGGTATTACTGGTCTTAAATGCTTCGGTGCTCTACGGAGTTAAGTTTTTCCTCATAGATCAGGCCAAACAAAAAGTGGAAAGTGTAAGTAGTACGGTAGAAAAAAGAATTATTGGTTCAAATAGCGAACAGATGACCTTCGATGATCCAGAGATAATCTATGAAGCTCGAAGCGACAATACTTTGAATATCAAGGTAGCCGAGCCATCTGGTAGAATAGTCAATGCCACGGACAATTTCAATATGCTGGGCGTTCCGGTGATGGATCACCTTAATGTAGTCAGGAAGCTTGAGGGAGGAGCACTAAACCTTGTCGTTAAAAATACGGCCGTTATCGATGGAGGCAAAGTCAAGGCTTATATTCAGGTCTCGCAGAATATGGAAAAGGAATACAACTTCCTGTGGATATTGTTTATTCTCCTAGCTATTGCAGATATAATTGGAATTCTTTTTTCGCTTTTTGCAGGCTACATCCTGAGTAAAAGTATGCTTAAACCCATCGACAAAATGACCAAGGCGGCCAATGAAATTGGCTTGTCTGGTCTTTCAGCAAGAATAGAAGTGCCTCCAGCAGATGATGAACTGTCTAGGCTTGCTATAACCTTCAACGAGATGTTGGACAGGATTAATGCAACCTTTGAAAAGCAGGGGCGTTTTGTAGCAGATGCTTCCCACGAGCTTAGAACACCTGTATCGATCATCCAAGGTTATATAGGCATGATGGATCGTTGGGGAAAGCAGGATGAAAAGGTTTTGCAGGAGTCTATCAATGCTATTAAGAAAGAAACATTAAGCATGACGGTGATGATTGAAAGGCTTCTCTTTCTTGCCAGAGGAGATAATGGACGTCAATTGCTTAAGAAGGCAATGTTTAGTATTGACAATCTGATGGAAGAGGTGTCCCTGGAAAGTTCAATGCTGGCATCGGACCACAACTTTTCATTTCAAGGTTCCCAAGGATTGGAGCTTTTTGCCGATCGAAGAATGATAAAGCAAATGCTCAGGGCCTTGTTGGATAACAGTATTAAATTTACTCCTACTGGAGGCAAGATTGACCTTCTTTATGTGGGGGATGATAAAGAAATTGTGTTTACTGTTATAGATACAGGCATCGGTATTCCTATGGAAGAAAAAGAGCAAATATTTGAGAGGTTTTACAGAGTGGACAAGGCTAGAGCGAGGGAGACGGGAGGAAGTGGACTTGGGCTGTCCATTGTCAAACGAATTGTCGAGGTTCATGAAGGGAAAATTAAGATTGAAAGTACAGTAGGAACGGGAACAAGTGTAACGGTTACCTTACCGAGACTATAGAATTTCGGGCTATACACGTAAGGTATAACTACTCTTCAGAGTCTACGCGCTCGATCTGAGATATAAATCCACACTAAAGAGTTCTTGCAGCCATAAAGGTGAAGGCAAGAACTCTTTTGTTTTCTAATCCAATTCTAATCTTTGTCTAAGGTTATTCTAATCGCGTGGTGACAAGATGAGAGCATGCAATAGAAATGAGGTGTTATAAATGCTTGTTACTGAGAAATTGACAAAAAGATATGGGGATTTTGCGGCGGTGGAAGATTTGAACCTGACAGTCAAAGAAGGTGCAATTTTTGGCTTTCTAGGTCATAATGGCGCGGGAAAAACAACCACCTTATCCATGTTGACTACGCTTTTGCTTCCCACGGGGGGGAAGGCCAGTATTGCTGGGTTGGATGTGGTGAAGGACAACTTTAAGGTTCGCAGTCTCCTAGGATATCTGCCTGAAAGCGTAATGCTTTATGGAGACCTTACAGCAGCTGAAAATCTAAGCTTTTTCGGCAAGCTTTCAGGAGTGGAAAAGGTCGATGACAGAATTGATGAAGTACTAGGGCTACTCGGGTTTATGGATTGGAAGGATAAAAAGGTAAAGACCTTTTCCAAAGGAATGCGCCAGAGAATAGGTATTGCTCAGGCAATACTTCACAAGCCCAAAGTGCTATTTCTGGACGAGCCTACATCGGGTCTTGATCCACAAGGCACACAGGGGATATGCGTGATCTTTTACTGATGTTGAATAGAGAGTGGGGCACGACGATCTTTATGAACACTCACCTTCTGTCTGAAGTAACCAAGGTGTGCACAGATATTGGTATCATAAGCAAGGGCAAGTTGTTACTGGCAGACTCAATTAAAAATTTAGAACAGCGTTTTCCCGAAGCAAAGTCTCTTGAAGAGATTTACTTTAGAATTGAAGGGGGAGATAGGAGTGAAGCAGGTATTCATAATAGCCTCTAAGGAATTTAAAACTGCCTTCAAGGATAAGGTTTTCCTTGTGATTACAGCCTTGTTTCTGCTTCTTTCCATTATTTCAGTCTATATCGGTTCAAGTACCAAAAATGCTGAAATTAGGGTTTATCTAGATATTGTAGAGCTGTTAAAATCTCAGGGTGCTACAAGCTTTCCTCTATCACCCAAACTATTTCCACTGGCCATACTTCAAAATATTATTGATTATGTCAGCATAATTGGTGCCGTACTAGCAGTATTTTTAGGGTTTGATGCCTTTAGTGGAGAACGTGAGAACGGTACGCTAAAGCTTCTCCTGGTAAGACCGCTTTACCGTGACCAACTAGTGACAGGGAAGCTGTTGGGCGGAGGACTTGTTATTGGAGTATTGCTTTGTGTCACTCTGGTATTCAACACACTGCTCTTTTCGATCGTTTCAGGGCTGATACCAAGTTTTAATGAGTTAAGCCGCTTGCTTGTATTTATTGCTTTAGCGTTTTGTTACATGATGATCTTCTATATCGTTACGCTTTTTGTGTCTATTAAGACCGGAGAGAGAACCTTCGGATTTCTGATTATGATGGTGGTGTGGGTTTTTGTAAGCTTTGTGATTCCCCAGCTTGCAGATAGTCAGAGAAGCTTTGCCTATACACTCAACGCTACCGCTCAAACTGTGACCCAGATGCCTTCGGATACGGTGATTTCAAAAGGCATAGAAATCTTTTCTCCAGCAGTACAGTTCCAAAACGTTGGGAAGGATTTGTTGCAGGGAGTCGCTGAAACAGCAGCCATGAATGTCTTTGATATTCTCTCAAGGCAGGCACTTGCTCTTCTCTATATGCTGGTACCCGGAGCGATTTTTCTTCTGGCCTCCTATCGGGCAGTTCAGAAGGAGGATGTGACATGAGAGTAACAAAAATAATAGGAGCGTTCATTGCTGTAGGTCTGTTATTTTGCTTAACACCCTTTACACCAAGTGCTATGGCAGAAGGAAGTAGTACAACAGAGCTTTCTGCAAATTATTTGACAATCCCCGGTGGAGAATGCATTGCCAGAATAATGGTTGAAAACAAAGATTCCAAATCCCATCACTATAATCTCCAGACAACGGGTCTGCCTGATGGTTTCAAAGCCTTTTTTACGTTGGACGGCAAGGGGGTGGAAGGGCTTGATTTAAGTGCTTCCCAAGAACGCATCGTAGAATTGCACCTAAACACACTATTAAAAGCAGCACAAGACAAGGGTTTAATCAAGGTTAAGTCCTCACGCGACGATGGGCTGGAGTCTCTGATGCCTATATCGTTTACAGTCAATCATGATTTCTCTCTGGAAATCACCAATGAGATAAAAAAGCTGGAGACCATGAATGGGAAAAGTCTGAGTTTTGATATTGCGGTGGCCAATACCGGCAACAAAGGGCTTAAGGATTTGGGCCTAAAGGTGGATTTGCCCTACAAATGGACGCTGGATAAGCTTACACCAGAGAAGCTTTCCTTAAAACCTGGAGAAAAGGGAGTGTTCAGATTGAATATTTCCATACCTTCTTCACAGGGTTCGGGGAACAATATCCTTAAAATAAAGAGTTTTAACGAGGCTGCGACCAGCCAAGAGATTTCCATACCTGTGACGGTTACGGCAACGGCGGGTTATGCCTGGTGGGCCATTGGCTTTGTATTGGTTGTTGGTAGCGTGACTGTTATATATTTCCGCAAGAACGTTAGAAGATAGGAGGTGGATTGGATGAATGCAACATGGACGATTGCTCGCAAAGAAATAACCGATGCCCTAAAGAATAAACTGTTTCTGATCATTCTGGGTATGCTCCTGACATTGACTGTGGTTTCCGTTGTGCTTGGAGCCTACCAGGTAAGAGTGTCGGTGGATAATTATAATAATTCCATTGAGTTTCTTAAATCTCTTGGCAAAACAGAGTTACCTCCCATGCCTAATCTCAACCCTATTTCTGCGTCGAAAGGCTTTGTAAACTATATTGGCATGCTGGGTGCACTACTGGCTATGATTCTGGGGAACCATGCGATTGTGAAAGAAAGACGTAGTGGAACGTTGAAGCTGATCTTATCAAGAAAGGTCTTCAGAGATACTTTGCTCAATGGTAAGTTGCTGGGAAATCTGACACTACTCGCTGGAATATCTTTTTTATCCGGTGCAATAACCTTTATAGCGGTATTTGCTATCGGAAATGTAGCCTTATCGGCTGGCGATGGTGCTCGAATGGGTTTGTTTTTCCTGATGTCCTTTTTGTACATGGCATTTTTCCTTGTCCTAGGAATCACCCTTGCGGTGATTGTTGGCAACGGTAACAAGGCACTCTTGCTCACGGTCATCCTGTGGCTGGTCTTAGCTTTTGTGTTTCCACAGATTGGAAACACAATGGACATGGATAACCAGCTTCCGGGCGGGTTTTTTGCCCAGATGGGCATGACCAAAGATCAGCAAACCAAAGTTCTGGATAATTTTAAATTTTATGAAACGTTAAGGGATGGCATTGAGGAAATGTCTCCAACCAAGCATTATGAGAGGGTTAGCTTTGCACTGCTCAATGTAAAGCCGGGCTTTGAGACAAACACTCCTCTGGAGGTTTTAAGCCTAAAGTGGATCAATCTGCTGGGCTTGACAGCACCAAGTATTATATTGTGGTTGATCGCCTATATGGGTTTCCTGAGGCGTGAAGATATTTATCAAAGTTAATTTATCAAACTTAAATGGAGGAATTTGTTATGAAAAAATTAAAAAACATGAGATCAGTTCTATTGGGAGCAGCAATTGTGTCAATGAGTCTTTTTTTGCTGGCAGGATGTGCAGCAAAAACCCCTCAACAATCGGGGCAGAGTGCAGCAACCAATAACGGACAACAATCTAGCAGCGCAGCTCAGAATAGTGCAACTGCGGTAGGACAAACAACGGGCGTTGATACAGACGGGGATGGTATACCAGATTCGATCGAGAAAACCTATGGCACAAATTTCCTAGCCGCAGATACCGACGGAGATGGTGTGACGGATAAAACCGATAAAGACCCTTTGTTTACACCAAACCTTATTAAAGAAACCAGCACGACAGCTTTACCCGTAAAGGTTAAAGACGCAAGAGTTGAGGATAATGTCAATGCCAATGACCACCTAGAGATCGCGCTTACCAATACGGGCAAAACCGACTTAAAGAATTTTGACACCTATTTTACCGTAACGGATACGGTGACTAAGAAACAGGAAGGTTATTATGTCAAAATGAATGGCTTTACTCTGGAGGCGGGAGCAACGAAAACCCTGCATTTTGACAATAAGAAAGGTGATCTTCACTATAACGGCAATGCTAACGGTATCTACGGAACCTCCAAAAACGAGGTATTATTTCAGGGCCAGATCCACGCAACGGGTTATGCGCCGATAGACTTTTCAGCTAAGAAATCAAAGGGCACTGCCGAGGTTAAGGATTAAGGCAATAGTCCTGAATCAGGAGTATACTCACCTTGCTTTAAATGGGTATATTTATGTTGGAAAGGAGGTGAAACACTTGATTTAGAAGCTCATTCTTCACTTGCTAAAGCTGCAAAAACTCAAAGCCCAAATGCTCTGGGTAACATAGTCGACAAGAAAGTATAAGTTAGAATACTAGGAGTTTTCATGGAGGTTAAGTTAGATGCCATGAAAACTCCCTTCTACGGTGAGCGAAGACGTTGTTTAAAATAGCTGCGTGCTTACTGATTAATAGATAAATATAGCAATGCTTTCAAGATACAATTACTTTTATTTTTAAGTATTAACTAGGTCTTACTAGGTAGAGTTCTTGCTCCCCCTAAGTAGCTTACTGTTTCTAAGCTGTTTCTAAGAATAAAATGTTAATGTATAGTTTATGGATGCTGATACAGTATAGTAGCTAAAGTCTTTATAATGGAGGGTGAAAAATGACAGTTATACACGCATTGATCTTAGGTATTGTCCAAGGATTGGGGGAATTCTTGCCTATTTCCAGTTCGGCGCACCTAGTATTAGTCCCATGGCTTTTCGGATGGGAAGATCCAGGTTTAACCTTTGACGTTGCACTTCACATGGGTACTCTCTTGGCTGTGGTCCTTTATTTCTGGAAAGATTGGGTCAAATTATTCAAAGCAGCTCTAAGGAAGGGCGCATCAGACGATAAGCGGATTTTTTGGTACTTAGTTGTGGCCACTATTCCTGGGGCCTTGTTTGGGCTTGCGCTGGAGAAAAAGGCGGAGACCGTTTTTCGCTCTCCGTTGCTCATCGGAATCATGATGATCGTTATGGGGATCTTACTTTATTTTGCCGATAAAAAACGCGAAGTACGCACATTGAATACGATGACCTTGAAAGAAGCGATTTGGATCGGTCTTTCACAAGCCTTAGCCATTATACCCGGAGTATCTCGTTCAGGAAGTACCATGACGACTGCTCGCTTTTTCAAGCTGACTAGGGAAGAGGCTGCTCGATTTTCTTTCCTTATGTCAACGCCCATCATTTTGGGAGCAGGAGTTCTAAAACTTCGTCATTTGACGATGGCTTCAATAAATTTACCCTTTTCAGTCGGCGTTATTACCTCCTTTGTCGTTGGTATTTCAAGTATTTCTTTTTTACTTAAGTATTTGAAAACGAATAACTTTGGACTTTTTGTAGGATACCGTTTTGTTATTGGCGTGATTGTGATTGCTTTTGTTTTAGCAGGACATTAAGGAATTTAGGCAACGGAAAGTTTAGTATGACAGCGCATTATGGGGAGGAAAACCAAGTTGATTATTCAAACCTTGCTGGACCTTTTTTTGCACTTGGACAAAAATATGGGCGCAGTCATTCAAAGTTATGGGATGTGGACCTATCTAATTCTATTCGCCATAATCTTTGCAGAAACAGGTTTTGTAGTTACCCCGTTTTTACCGGGTGATTCTTTACTATTTGTGGCAGGCGCCTTCGCAGCCAGTGGCTCTTTGAGTTTACCGGTGGTCGTTATTATCCTTGGTGCGGCGGCCATTATTGGGGATACTCTAAATTATCAAATAGGTCATTTTATAGGTCCTAGTGTGTTTAAGAAAGACAATGCCAGGTTTTTGAATAAAGAGCATTTAATACAGACCGAGCAATTCTATCTCAAGCATGGGGGCAAGACGGTCATAATTGCCAGATTTATTCCGGTTATTCGTACCTTCGCGCCCTTTGTGGCAGGGATCGGCGCCATGAGTTATTCGAGGTTTCTGGCGTATAACGTAATCGGAGGGTTAACTTGGGTTGTTACGATTGTCTTCGGAGGATACTTCTTTGGAAATCTGCCTATTGTAAGGAATAATTTTACAGTCGTAATTTTTGCCATCATTTTTATATCCATTCTTCCAGGTATCATTGGTTTCGTCCGTAGAAAAAATAAGGCGTAAATGGGGGACGAAGGAAGCGCGTTCACGTAATAATATTTCCCCTTCATTTCAAGCGTAGCGGAGTGGAGCCTTGAAACCCGAGGTCTCGCTTATATTTCAAGGGGAAAATATCAGTATCTTTGAAAACCTTGTGCCCTTTCAAGCCCCAAATACAGGGTTTTTACTGGCTGGTTTATCCTTTTATGAAGTCCTCGCCTATCTTCTGGCGCGGGAAAAATCGCGGTTATCTCAATCAGGGCTTTTGGTCGGGGTGCTTATATTGTTGCTACTCTTAGGACTAAGCCCAATCTTTCTCCAGATTCATACTCCGAGTACTATGGTCACGGCTTTAACGGTCAGTGGTCTGTGGGCTTTTGTTTGTGTCTTTCTCTATGAATTCCGTCTTTATCGATATAGGATTGAGCACAGCGGACTAAGTAAGCGAACTGAGCAATGATCTTGACATCTATTTCTAAGCAGATTCTAAGAAAAACATGATAATTTGTTACTTATTAGTGTTAAAAAGAGGAGATGAGGTTCTTGGAAATAATTACAGATAGAGGCATCAGTATTGTCTTTTTTACATTAGTGTTACTTGCATCCACCTGGTATTACATAATGAAAG